>JALRIY010000087.1 GCA_023255285.1 Algoriphagus sp. | reverse complement strand
ATTACCGAAAAAGAGATCCGTATAACATCAGCCGGAGAGGCTGGACTTTTTTATGGCATTCAATCACTCATTCAACTATTTCCTGTGGAGATTGAGCAGGTAACTGTTCAAAAAGTAGCCTGGGTTATTCCGCAAGGGAAAATAGTCGATTCCCCGGAGTTTGCTTACAGAGGGTCCATGCTGGATGTCGCTCGGCATTTTCTTCCAAAGGAAGATATCCTTTTCTACCTTGACCAAATGGCAAGTTTAAAGATGAATTACCTTCACCTTCATCTTACAGACGACCAGGGTTGGCGAATAGAAATAAAATCTTGGCCTCAGCTTACTGAAATTGGCGGAAGTACAGAAGTTGGAGGAGGTCAAGGTGGCTATTATACGCAAAAAGATTACCAAGAAATAGTGGCTTATGCTGGAGATCGGTTTATTACAATTGTTCCTGAAATAGATATGCCCGGCCATACCAATTCGGCCTTAGCTGCTTATGCTGAATTAAATCCTGGGGTGAACTTACCAATTGGACAAGGATTGGATGCGCTAAATACAAGCCCATTGGATTACCAATTACCATTAAGGGCTCCGCAGGCTTCTCAATTGTATACTGGTATTGAAGTGGGATGGAGTACGTTTGCGCCTCAATTGGAACTCACCTATGCATTTGTGGATAGTGTGGTAAGGGAACTTTCTTTGCTTTCTCCAGGTCCCTATTTTCATATTGGCGGTGATGAGTCGCACGTTACTGAAGAAGAGGATTACATTTATTTTGTAGAACGAGTTCAGGATATTGTTTCAAAGTATGGCAAAACTAGTATTGGATGGGATGAAATTGCCACTACAAAACTATTGCCAGGGAATGTAGCTCAATTTTGGGCAAAGGAAGAGAATGCTATACTTGCGCACACACAGGGCAATAAGGTATTGTTGTCACCTGCTAAGAAAACCTATTTGGATATGCAGTACGATAGCCTCTCTAGAATTGGATTGCATTGGGCGGCTTACATTGACTTAGATTCTGCCTATTTATGGGATCCCAGTACGTATGTCCCAGGGCTTTCGAAGGATGATATTTTGGGTGTCGAAGCACCACTTTGGTCGGAGACTGTTACCAATCGAGAGGATCTAAATTACCTCGCCTTCCCAAGGTTAGCAGCATTGGCTGAAGTAGCTTGGAGCACCAAGGAAAATAGAAATTGGGAGAGCTTTGCCTCTAGAATTCCTTTTCAAGGAACTCGATGGAGCATCCAAGGTGTGAACTTTTATAAAACCCCAACGATTGATTGGGAGCAAAAAAAAAAATCTGGCCTTGAAACGTTAATTATTTCGTTTAGCAATTGGATTTGGGGTCCTCCTATTCTGATTTTGTTATTGGGAGGTGGTGCTTTCTTTTTTATTCACTCAGGTTTTGTTCCTTTTACCAAAATGGGGCATGCCATTGCTTTACTTCGAGGAAAATACCAAGATGATTTGGCTCCTGGGCAAATATCCTCTAAACAGGCGCTGATGTCGGCGATTGCCTCAACTGTTGGTTTAGGTAATATCTCAGGGGTCGCAATTGCGCTAAATATGGGAGGCCCTGGGGCAATTTTTTGGATGTGGGTGGCTGCATTTATGGGAATGGCTACCAAATATTATACGTGCAGTTTGGCCATTATGTACAGAGGAAAAGATTCTGCTGGGGTACTTCAAGGTGGACCTATGTACGTCATTGACCAGGGAATGGGAAAAAAATGGAAGTTTCTTTCTTATATTTTTTCTATTGCAGGGGTGATTGGATTGTTGGCTATTTTCCAAGCCAATCAATTGACTGCTGTCATTCAAGCTGTGGTTTTGGAGCCGGGTACGGTAGAAGCAGCTACAAGAAATAGCTGGATTATTGGATTGGTGATGATGGTATTAACGGCAGTGGTCATATTGGGGGGAATCCAGCGGATTGCTGCAGTGGCTTCAAAAATGGTCCCAGTCATGGTTGCTATTTACTTTGTGACCATCCTTCTTATCGTTTTTCAGTATGTAGAAAATATTCCCTCCATGCTGCAGTTAATTGTAGTGGATGCTTTTACTGGCAATTCAGTTTTGGGTGGTGCAGTTGGATCAGTAATTATTATTGGCGCACGCAGAGCGGCATTTTCAAATGAAGCAGGAATTGGTACGGCCCCAATGGTCCATGGACAATCTAAAACCAAAGAGCCAATTCGAGAAGGACTAATTGCGATGTTAGGCCCATTTATTGATACCATAGTCGTATGTACGCTTACTGCTTTGGCTATTTTACTTACAGGAGTCTGGGAAACCACTGAAAATGATGGGGTAAAACTTACATTGGCTGCTTTTGAACTTGGAATCCCTGGCGTAGGGAAATATTTATTGATGCTATCTGTCTTAGTATTTGCACTATCTACCATGTTTACATATTCGTATTATGGGCACAAATGTGCGAATTACATATTTGGAGCAGATAAGGCTAACTATTACAATTACTTTTACTTGATTACCATAGTTGTTGGCGCAGTAGCTTCTTTGGATGTAGTGGTGAGTTTGGTAGATGGAATGTATGCTGTGATGGCCTTCCCAAATATGATTGCAGCCCTATATCTTGCTCCAAAAGTAAAAGCGGCAGCGAAAGATTATTTTGCAAGGATGAAGGAATTATGAAATTCTTGATTGCCCCAAATGCTTTCAAAGGGACACTAACTGCTCTTGAAGCTTCGAGGTATATTCAGGAGCAATTGGCTGCATACTATCCAAAAGCTGAAGTAAGAGTTCAACCAATTGCTGATGGAGGTGATGGGACCTGTGATTTATTGTGTACTTCCTTAGGAATCCAAAGAATTAAGTGCCTATCGTTGAATGCAATTGGGAAGCCAATAGAAGGGCATTTTGGCTGGGATGAGTCTAAAAAGGTTGCCTTCTTGGATGTTTCCACATGTTCAGGATTAGCCAATTTAGGGGTTGAAGAGAGAAATACGAGCGTGACTTCTACCTTTGGTACTGGCATATTGATTCAAGAAGCCTTAAAACGGGGAGCCAACCAAGTAGTTTTAGGGTTGGGCGGATCCTCCACTATTGATTTGGGAGTAGGTATTCTTCAAGCTTTGGGTTTTTTGTTTTTAGATGCTCATGGGAGGGAACTTCCTGCATTTTGTCCTAATCTAATTGCAGCATGTAAACATATTCAAAGGCCATTGAAACAGCCTCAACTTTCATTTACCTTACTTTGCGATGTGAAAAACCCATTTTTTGGTTCTAATGGTGCTGTTCGAATTTTTGGTCCTCAAAAAGGGCTCCGCCCAGATGATATTGAACAAACTGAAAAAATCACTTTCGATTTTTTCAAACTTTTGGTGAAAAAAACTCTTTCTGAGAAATGGGTAGATTTACCTGGATTTGGTGCTGCGGGTGGTATAGCGTTGGGATTGGACTTCTTTTTTCCTAGTCAAATTGAATTCGGTTCTTCCTATTTTTTTGAGCGGGTAAATCTCCACGATAAAGTAGGATGGGCAGACTGGATAATTACTGGAGAGGGACAATACGATCACCAGAGTGAGGAGGGGAAGGCCTGTTTTGAATTAAAAAATCTCGCACAAAAGATGCGCAAAAAAATAGCTTTGATTGCCTCTAGTCATGGAGAATTAACCTCTGAATTTGATGTATTCTTGAAATTGCCTCCCATAAATTTTTCAGACCCTACTTATAAAAATAAAGCCCAAAATCAATTTCAAGGGTTATTAAAGGAGGCTATTATAAAAGGGGTGTTTGACTAATTACACGCGAATGTAATCGCCTCTCCAGTTCTTTACTTGTTGCTTTATTTCTTTGGATGTTAATTTGTCTGCAATTGCACGATCAATCAAATTTGGAAGCTCTTCGTCGCTTGCAAATCGTAATCCTATAATTTGTCCCAACTTCAGTTGCCGTTCTTTTTCATCAAAACTTTTTCCCGTGAGGTGGTAGTAACGATTCCTCATCTCATTGAGAATAATTCGATTTTGAAGTTTGAGTGCGTACAGGCGAGCAAGTAAGGGTAATAAAAACAAAACAAATGCTCCGATAAAAAGATAAGCTCCTTCCAGGGCCACTTCTCGAGAAGAAAAATCCATTTTCCCTACAGTCCATCCAAGAAATAGCAAGGTTAGCGGAGTGATTACAAAATGGTGGAAAGCAAAATAACGGGTATGGTTTTCGTAGCGTTGGTTTTTCATGGGGATAGATAAAAAAAAGAGGCTTGAAGCCTCCTTTATATGAATTTATTAATGTTCATTTTTCTTTTTCTTCGCAAAAGTACTTCGTGCATCTACTGCGGATATACCTGCACCAAGTCCAATAAGGATGCAAACAATGAACAAAAACAATTGAGCCCCAGGCATGATTGGAGAACTAAAGATGTCTAGTAAAATCATTTTGATTTTTTCTTTGTGAATGTGGCGTAAAGATAGGATAGAGGCAGCTTATTTACAAGAAAATAGTAGCAACCCAAAATCATTAGTCGAGATCGTCGTCGAACTCTTCTTCCTCATCAAAGTCATCGAAATTATCCTCTTCTTCGTTGTCGTCGAAATCAATGATGGAGTCATCTAAAAACTCGCCATCATCTTCAAGGTCGTAGCCATCCTCGAAATCATCTTCAAATTCATCCTCTTCTTCGAAAGAGTCCATTTCTTCGAAATCTTCTTCAAAATCCTCCATAGCTTAGTTTAAAAGGGTTTTTATGATTCAATTTTACGAAATAAACCAAAAAATTAATTACACCAATGCAAGGGAGTTTAATTTTTTTTCAATTTTTGATGCATCCAAGGTCGGTTGGCTATCAATCCACTTTTCTCTCAATAAGTTAGCCCAAACCTGCAAGTAAAAAATCACGTCTTCTCTTGAATTTTTATTCAACATTTCTCTTCGGTCTTTTTCCATTCTCATAAGAATTTCGGGATCAGAAAGCCGTTCTAGGTGCGCTAAATCTGCTACTGAAAGACCCTTTTCTAGCATTTTTGTTACTATGAGATCAATTGGATAACCGCTTGTAGGGCAATAATCAATTAGTTGCTCGTTCCAATCTCCATGGCGCTGCATGGCATAGCTATGGATTTCAGCTTTTGAAAATGGGGTAAGCTCTTGGGCTAAGTTGCCGCAATTACAAGCCCCCATATGTCCCCACTGGTAGTTCGCGCCTTGCTGTAATTTTGATGCAGTACGTTCTAATGCTGCTATTAATTCTGGATTTGCTTGTGCCATTTGTCGTTTTTTGGTTTAACCCGATTTTTACGTGATGGTTTATATTTTTTTTCAATTTTGAATTAGCGGTATTAATTAAAATTGTTCTGATTAAACGAAATCACTCTTATAGCTTAAAATCTAATTGAATTCTTGTGAATAATTATCCTAGGACGCCTATTTGAAATCAACGGCCTCCTCAAAAATTCAAGCCTTATTTTTTTGCTTATTGATTCCAAAGTTGTTAATCCTAATTACTTAGTTTTAGAGGTTTTGATTCTTTATGAAAATTTTTCTTTTCCACGCAATAAATCAAAAAATAAGATGAAATCTGACGCTAAACTGTAGAATGGGTAGGTGAATGTTGCTGGCTTATTTTTTTCAAAAAAGAAATGCCCAACCCATGCAAATCCATATCCAATTACTGGAATGGCAGCGAGCCAAGCATATTTTGCCAATAGTAGTGATGTTGCAAGTACAACTACGACCAATCCTGTTCCTATAAAATGAAGAATTCTAGAGGTTGGGTTTTGGTGTTCGGTCAAATAGTAAGGATAGAATTCCTTTAGAGAGGTATACTTCTTTTCCATGGTCAATTCTTTTGGGTTAAATTAACTTGTACAAATGTGTCGGTTGTCTTTTCCAATGCTTTTAAGACAATTCTTGATTTACTTTTTGAGGAGGTTACTTCAGTGACACCTGTAATTGTCATCAGGTACTTATCTTGAGTAGGATCGATCACATCCAAAATTACTTGCAATAATTCATAGTTTGTTCGTGTCACTGGTGCACGTAAGTTTCCCATCATGGGGTTGAAAGACCAAGGATCGTACATTCGCATACCCCAAAAAGAATAAGGATTCATTGTATTTACACGTTCCCGCTGCCTCAAATCCTCATTGGAATAATAGCGAATGACTAAATCTGGTTGTTTGGCATCGTACACTAGCCCAGCACCTACTAATTGTGCTTCTAGTGCAATTTGCACTTGTTGGTCCAATAGCGGGTCTTTAAAACCAAGAATACCTAATTCTTTATTGACTAAGACAAAACGTGTGTACGTTTTTTGAAAGGGTACCTCTTTGTTTTCTACAAATATCTCCACTGAATTGCAGGAAACGAGCAATCCTACAAAAAGCAAAAAATAGGGTAGATTAATTTTTTTATTCATTTAAGAAGAAGTTTTCATTCCTTTAACGGCCTTTGGCCAAGTTAATTCATCTTTTCTTGAAAAAAAACAGGGGTAATTTTAGCGTGGAGTTTCTGACAACCAGTAAGAATGTTAATTTTGAAAAAATGCATCGATGAGTAGACCTGATTTTGACGATATTTATATGGAGCTGGCGGTAAATCTTGCCAAACGCTCTCATTGTATAAAAAAGCATGTCGGCGCTGTATTGACCAAGGATACCCGAATTATTTCAATTGGGTACAACGGACCTCCAGCAGGAACGCATAATTGTGACGTTGAATTTCCAAGTACCGGTTGTGCTCGTGATTCGAAAGGCAGTTGTTCATTGGCATTGCATGCGGAACAAAATGCTATACTTTATGCCGTAAAAAATAACACCTCAGTCGAAGGATCAACTTTGTATGTTACGCTATCTCCTTGCTTAGCTTGTGCTCGGATTATTTTTTCTATGGGCATTGCCAAGGTGGTTTACCTTTATTCCTATGCTGAATACAAAGGGATTGGCTCGGATGAGGGCGTAGACTTTTTGGTGAAATTTGGTGTAAAGGTACAGCAGTACAGCAAATCTTTCAAAGTAAGTGATCGCCTGATTTAAATAAAATTGACCTCTGGTTGTAAGTCAATTCCAAACTTTTTTGCTACATCAGCTTGAATCTGTTGGGACAAGGCTTTAATTTCCTCACCAGTTCCATCGCCATAGTTTACCAGCACCAAAGCCTGCTTGGCATGCACACCGACGTTTCCTATCCGTTTGCCTTTCCAACCGGCATGTTCGATTAGCCAGCCTGCAGCCACCTTAATTCCTGCTGTACTGGGATAGCCTGGAATACTTGGATAGGCGGATTTTAGAGTTTCAAACTGAGTTGCGGGGATGGTTGGATTTTTGAAAAATGAACCTGCATTCCCAATTTCCTTTGGGTCTGGGAGTTTGGATTGTCGAATCTGAATAACAGCATCACTGATAGTACGAAGGCTGGGCTGCTTTATTCCATTCGCGGCTAATACCTCTCGAATAGCCCCATATTCTAAGTGATAATTTGGAGTCTTGGAAAGGCGTAATGTGACTGAGGTAATGACGTATTGGTCTTTGAGGGTTTGTTTGAATACGCTTTCTCGGTACCCAAACTTGCAGGCCTCGGAGTCAAAGGAATGCATTTCTAAGGTTTCCCGATGCAGGGCTTGTAAACTGTCAAACACGTCTTTGATTTCTACTCCATATGCTCCGATATTTTGCATCGGGGAAGCACCAACGGTTCCAGGAATTAAGGATAGGTTTTCCAGCCCAGCCCACTCTTGAGTGATACTAAATTGAACCAAATCATGCCATAGCTCACCGGCACCTACATTTATCAGAAGTTGGTCTTTTTCTTCTTTGACCAGCGTAATCCCCTTGATTTCAAGTTTTATTACTAGCCCTTTTATATCTCTAGTTAATAAAATATTACTCCCTCCACCAAGGATAAATACAGCCCATTGATTTTGCTTTGAAAGCGTTAAAGCTTCTTTTAGTTCGTCCAAAGAAGAAACTACACTAAAAAATTCGGCCTTTTGATCAATTCCAAAGGTAGTTAGAGGTTTCAAAGAAATGTTTTCTTGTATCTTCATGGGCCAAAGGTATTCTGCGAAGTAAAGAAGTTTTTACGCCATTGTGAAATGGATTTTCAGAAGGAAAGATTCAAGTATGAAAGAATTAACTATTCAAGGGATAAAAATCAAAGCAGGGGAAAAAGCCAATATTGAAATTCCAATTGCCAAGCTCCCCACGCATACCTTGATTGATTTGCCTGTTTTTATCCGTTCTTCCCTCCACGAGGGACCTGTTGTATTAATAAGTGGGGGAGTGCATGGGGATGAGATAAATGGCATTGCAACCGCAAAGAAACTTTTGGAAGCCTTTGATGAGGAGCTCGATCTAATTCGGGGAGCAGTTATCGTTATTCCCTTGGTCAATATTTATGGTTTCCTTTCCAATAGCCGTACTTTTCCTGATGGCCGTGATCTAAATCGAAGTTTTCCTGGAAGTAAAAAAGGGTCATTGGCTTCTCGTATTGCCTATATTCTTAGTGAAGAAATCATGCCGCTTGTAGATTTTGGAATTGATTTTCATACCGGTGGAAGGATGATTTCAAACCATCCTCAAATTCGTGTGGATTTCAAAGATAAAGTAGGGGTAGAACTTGCAAAGGCCTTTGGAACTCACTATGTGGTACACTCAAAGCATATCGATAAATCCTTTCGTAAGACAGCTTATAAAAGTAAAAAACACGTGATTGTCTATGAAGGAGGGGAGTCTATGCGGTTGGATAATTATGCTATTCAAGAAGGAATTACGGGGACAAAGCGCCTTTTGCATCATCTCGAAATGATCCATTCACCACAAGTAACTCAAAACACCTTGGTTCTAAAGAATAGTACTTGGATTCGTGCTAAAGCTTCTGGGATATTTTCTTGTGCAGTTCAACTAGGGGATTTTGTGCAGAAAGGAGAAGTTCTTGCCCATATTTCAGATCCTTATGGGCAAGTAATTGTTCCTATCAAGGCCTCTATATCTGGCCATTTGATTGGTACAAATAACAATCCTGTGGTCAATGTAGGAGACGCACTCCTTCATGTTGGAGAAGAGTAATTGATTGACATGTATACGCCATGTGAAGTTAGTACTTGGTCAATTTATACTTCACTAAAATAGGTCTTCAAACCCGCGAGTTTTTCAAGAAGTTGTTGTTCTACGTTTCTGTAATCACTTGTATTTGAAATACGCGTATTGACTGAAAAATAGTATTTTATCTTTGGTTCTGTGCCAGATGGTCGTGCAGAAATTTTGCTTCCATCTGCTAAATAGAATT
>JALRIY010000086.1 GCA_023255285.1 Algoriphagus sp. | reverse complement strand
TGATGCCGAACATGCCTTCGATAAAAACTATGCGGAAAAGCTAGGTATTGACACGGAAAACCTACTGATTTCCCAGCCAGACAATGGGGAGCAAGCACTGGAAATAGCAGAGCATTTGATCCGTTCTGGAGCTATCGATATCATTGTAATTGACTCTGTGGCAGCATTGGTACCTAAGGGAGAATTGGAGGGAGAGATGGGAGAGAGTAAAATGGGCCTCCAGGCACGTTTGATGTCTCAGGCACTTCGTAAACTCACTGGTGCCATTCACAAAACAGGCTGTGCTTGTATTTTCATCAACCAGTTACGCGATAAGATTGGTGTCATGTTTGGTAGCCCAGAGACCACCACAGGTGGAAATGCACTTAAGTTTTATGCTTCTGTACGTTTGGATATCCGACGGGTAGGTCAAATTAAAGAAGGAGCGGACAACGTACTTGGCAACCGGACTCGAGTGAAAGTGGTAAAGAACAAGGTGGCTCCTCCATTCAAAGTGGTGGAATTTGACATCATGTACGGACAGGGGATTTCAAAAGTAGGCGAAATCATAGACCTTGGAGTCGAACTTGAAATCATTAAAAAAGCAGGATCCTGGTTTTCCTACAATGGTGAAAAATTGGGTCAAGGGCGAGATGCAGTAAAAAATCTATTGTTGGACAATCCAGAATTACTAGAGGATTTAGAAGGAAAAATCAAAGGGGCTTCGGGATTGCTTCCCACCGAACCAACCATTTCCTTGGAAGATTGATTGTATTAAATAAATAAATTAAAACAAGAAGGTCTTATCCCGTCCCTCACATGCGGGAAGGGTTAAGACCTTCTTTTGGGTATTAGTTGGTACGAATGGCCTCGACCGGATCCATGCGTGCAGCAAGGGTTGCCGGGACAATACCGGCCACTACCCCAATGGCAGAGGATACACCAAGACCCAAAAGGATATTATTAAACGACAAGATTAAATCAAGACTTCCCAATGGGATAAAACTCAAGAAATATACCAATAAGATCCCAGATCCACCTCCAATTAAGCTTAAGCAAACTGCCTCAAATAGAAATTGGAATAGAATAAAATAATTTCGTGCACCAAGTGACTTTTGGATACCAATAATGTTGGTTCGTTCCCTTACCGATACAAACATGATGTTGGCAATACCAAAGCCGCCAACTAAAATTGAAAACCCTCCAATAACCCATCCAGCTACCGATATCACGTCAAAAATAGATCCAATCGCATTTTGGATAAATTCGGTTTTGTTGAGTGCAAAATTATTCTCTTCAGTAGGCTTTAGTCCCCTTTTGGCACGAAGTAATCCAGTCATTTCATTTTCTAAAGCGACCAGTCCTATATCGGTATCCTTCCCTTTTGCCGCGATAGTCGGCTCAAGTCCATTTCTTCCTGTGTAGAACATTTTACTAAAAGCGCCAAAGGGAATCAAGCATGCCTCATCCTTGGAAGGCAGTTCCAAAAACCCCTCGCCTTCTTCTTCAAAAATGCCTATGATGGTAAATTTCATTCCTTTGATTTTCACTTCCTTACCCAAAGGACTTTGGTTGGGATAGAGCGTGGTTGCAATTTTTTTTCCAACAATAATTAGGTTGCGAGAAGCATCGATTTCTGCTTCTGAAAAATAGCGACCTTCTTCAAGAGCTACCTCAAAAACATCTTGATAGGTATACGCAACTCCAGTTAGGGAAGAGCCCTGGAAAGAATTGCTACCCGCTTGGACTGTAGCTGAAGAAGAGGAAGAAATAGTAACTCCATCGGCATTGGTTAGGCGATCTTCCAAAAATCTATATTCAGCATACGTGCCAGGAGGGCGCTTAAAATATTTCCACCAAGGATAATCCTGAGGTCCATTTGCAAATGGAAATCGGTCTACCCGCATCACATTAGTTCCTAAAAACGCAAAGGAAGATTTGATTTTCTGTTCCAAAGAATCCACCAAGGTGAATACCGCAATGATGGCGAAAATACCAATAGTTACCCCCAATAGGGAGAGAATGGTGCGCGTAAGGTTCGATTTTAAGGCTGTGGTAGCAAACCTAAAACTTTCCCAAGAAAGCTTTAAAAAGAGCATAGAATAGATAGTTGGTTAAAACAATTTGTTAAGTTAGCTGAAATTGGGCATTATTGTACTTATCTTTGCATTTTTTAAAAGTTATCTACTTATCGAGTTTTGACGACTGCAACTACTCCTAATCATCCCCTATGAAATTATCTGATTTCAAATTTGAAGTTCCTAAGAAACTGATTGCTCTCTACCCTACAGAAAACCGAGATGAATCCAGGTTGATGGTTGTTCATCGGAAGACCGGAGAAATTGAGCACCGATCATTCAAAGACATCCTAGATTATTTTGATTCAGGAGATGTATTTGTCACGAATGACACCAAAGTTTTCCCTGCTAGACTTTATGGAAATAAGGAAAAAACAGGTGCGAAAATAGAAGTTTTTTTACTGAGAGAATTGAATCCCGAATTCAAACTTTGGGATGTATTGGTAGATCCAGCTCGAAAAATACGGGTAGGAAATAAACTGTATTTTGGAGATAGTGATCTTGTAGCTGAGGTGATAGATAATACCACCTCTAGAGGGAGGACTATTCGCTTTCTATTTGATGGTACCGAAGAAGAATTCCACAAAACTATCGACACACTTGGCGAAACGCCACTCTTGAAGGAATTTATCGAGCGTGAAATTGAACCTGAAGATAGACAGCGATACCAAACTGTCTTTGCTAAAAATGTAGGAGCGGTAGCTGCTCCCACAGCAGGGCTACATTTTACCCCTCAGTTGCTAAAGCGCTTGGAATTGAAGGGGGTAAATGTGGCACCTATCACGCTCCACGTAGGATTAGGTACTTTCCGTCAAGTCGATGTGGAAGACTTGACTAAACACAAAATGGATTCGGAAAATTACTTTATTCCGGAAGGAACAGTAAACTTAGTCAATGCATCTTTGGATCAGAAAAAGCGCGTAGTAGCAGTAGGTACTACTGTGCTTAAAACGGTGGAATCTTCTGTAACGGCTGGGGGGCGCTTAAAAGAGAGTAGTGGCTGGACAGATAAATTCATCATTCCTCCCTACGACTTTAAAATTGCAAATGCTCTTATCACCAACTTCCATCTGCCAGAATCTACCTTGCTCATGACAGCCTCAGCTTTTGGAGGATATCCTTTGATTATGAAGGCGTATAAAGAAGCAATTAAAGAAAAATATCGCTTCTTCTCTTACGGAGATGCCATGCTGATTTTGTAATTAGAAAATCTGACCCCCGGTTTTCGGGGGTTTTTTATGCCCTATGGATTTTCGGCATTCTCCAGGGTCAGATTGGAGGACTTCCCGTTGGCCAATGAGTAGAAATTCACCAAATTTGAGAAGCCCCTTTCAGTGGCTAACATTTTTCTAAGATTTCAACCTGAATGAATAAAGCAGCCGTAATCGTCGCCGGTGGAAAAGGAATGCGGATGGGGGGCTCCCTTTCCAAGCAATACCTTCCTTTGGCAGGTAAGCCCATAGTAATGCACACTCTGGAAAAGTTTTATGCTTCCGAACCAAGCGTGTACCTCATTTTGGTCTTGCCCCACGCCGATTTTGATTATTGGAACGAATTGTGTGATTCCCATAATTTTACCCTTCCCCATCAGTTGGTTGCTGGTGGGACAAGTCGCTTTCAATCGGTCAAAAATGGCTTAATGGCACTTCCCTTTCAAGAAGGTTTGGTTGCCATTCACGACGGCGTGCGCCCCTTTGTCTCGCCTGAAGTCATTCTAAATAGTTTTACAATAGCTCAAGCGCATGGAAGTGCGATTCCAGTAGTGCCGTTAAAAGACTCTCTGCGAAAAGTGGGGCCTGCGGGCCAGAGTAGCTTTCAAGACCGTGCAAACTTCCGTTTGGTCCAGACGCCACAGACCTTCCAAGTGGAGCGTCTCCTCCAGGCGTTTCAGGTGGATGATTTGCCGTTTTTTACAGACGACGCCACTGTCTACGAGCATCAGGGATGGGAAATTACCCTGATTGAGGGCAATTCAGAAAACATAAAATTGACTACGCCCGAGGATTTGGCCTTCGCTGAATTTTTAATGACAGATCGCTGAGTTAAAGTAGAAAATTCATTTACCGGCTAGTTTGTGTGCTTTACCGATTTTTTGGATGACTTCACCGAATCAATCAAGGTAGGTTTCAGTTGAAGGACTAGTTTTGTTTAACTAAATTTAATCCTGATGAACAACTACACAAAACCACGTAACGACGGTAGTATTGCTTTTGGCGTAATCATTCTCGGTATAGGCATGATTCTCCTTTTTAGAAGATTGGGGCTCTACATCCCAGATTGGGTGCTTACCTGGCCGATGATCTTGATTGCTTTAGGCACCTATACACTGATCAGTCAGCAGTTCAAGAGTTTTTTTGGGTCTGTGGTCCTCTTCATTGGTGTTTACTTTTTACTGAAAAGAGAGTTTGATTTGGATCTAGGTATTGACCAGTATTTATGGCCGGTCGGTTTGATTGCCTTGGGGATTTACTTGATCACCCAGAAAAAAAAGGAGCACAAAGCCATGAACGATATCCGGAAAAATTGGGAAGCATCTAGAGCAAAAAAAACGGAGACATCGGCATCTGAGCCTACCCAGTCAGCCGAAGTAGTGGAGGATGCTAGTCCTTCGCAGGAAGGATCAAGCAAGGCTCCAGATTCAGGCTTTGTCCGTGCTACGGGCACCGCCTTTATGGACCGAATCAATGAAAGCGTCATCTTTAGTGGCGTAAATCGCAGGTTGATGACAAAAAATTTTCAAGGGGGTAAAGCCACTGTAATTTTTGGTGGCTTGGACCTCGACCTGACACAAGTGGATTTTACGGGCGTTGCTAGTTTGGATTTGGAAGTTGGATTCGGTGGTGTCAAATTGATCATCCCTCCACACTGGGATGTTCGGACGGAGGTTTCCAATATCGCCGCCGGCCTGGAAGACAAACGGATGTTTCGCGAAGGAGGGGTAGATCCCAACAAGGTATTGATCCTAAAAGGCACTTTATTATTTAGCGGACTGGAAATCAAGTCCTTTTAATCCCTGCTAAATCGTGTATTTGCCCGCTTTTTCACCTGCTAACTTTGGGAAATGGATCCTCCTGGGAATCGCATGTATCTGGTTTCTGGGAGGCTATTTTTTGCTACACACCCAGGGTCTTGAAGAAGAGGTTGCGTTGGTAGATGCCTTCTTTTTTACCCTTCTTTTTTTGGGAGGGATGCTACTGCTAGAGCAAGTATTCCGCCATTTTTCAGACAGCCCAAAAAACACGGTTCTGTTACTTATTTTCCCGCTTTTGCTTGGTGGAGGGATAGTTTGGACGCATGCCCAGCTCCTTTCCTGGTGGTTTGACGAAGAGTTCGATTACCTGGAACAGTTAGCCGCTAGTTTTTACTTCCGGTGGCTGCTTCTAGGATTGGTGCTTCAACTGCTGGCACTCCTATCGGTGGTACTTTCCAAGCTGGCTGGGCAGGAGGAGCTTAGTCGTCGCGAGGGGCAGTTGCTACAGCTTTCCAAGGACGCGGAACTTGCTCAGCTAAGGCAACAACTGCAGCCCCACTTCTTATTCAATAGCCTCAATTCTATCCATGCCTTGGTGCTTGCAAATCCGCAGCGTGCTAGAGACATGGTTTTGTTGCTTTCGGATTTCCTGAGAGGTACCCTACGCACCGAAGGGCAATCTTGGATCAGTTTGGCCGATGAGGTCAAATACTTGACCATGTACTTAGACATTGAGCGGGTGCGGTTCGGACATCGCTTGCTGGTAGATCTGCAGGTTGAAGACGGTGTGGAAGCCCTGAAGATCCCACCCTTACTCGTACAGCCGCTGGTAGAAAATGCGATCAAATACGGGTTGTACGGCACCCTTGGTGAGGTGAAAATTTTTATTCACTGCCAAAAAGAAGACAATTACCTTCTTGTGAAGGTTCAAAATCCCTTTGATTCCCAAGATTCAGGTCAAGAGGGAACGGGCTTCGGCCTAAGTTCTGTCGAGCGTAGGCTTTTTCTAATTTATGGGCGAACAGATCTTTTGGAAAAAAGTGCGTCCAATAGTTTGTTTAGCGTGTACTTAAAAATCCCTGTTACCCGATGATCAAAGCAATTATCGTAGATGACGAGCCGCTTGCCGCTGGGCTGGTCAAAGAATTTTTGGGAGCCTATCCACAGTTTGAGGTGGTAGCCATGTGTCACGATGGGGTTGAAGCTTTCAAGGCAATTCAATTGCATCATCCTGACCTTATTTTTCTAGACATTCAGATGCCCAAGATTACGGGGTTTGAGTTACTCGAACTCTTGGAAAACCCTCCCGCAGTACTTTTTACAACGGCTTTTGATCAGTATGCAGTGAAAGCCTTTGATGCCAAGGGTCTGGACTACTTGGTCAAGCCCTTTTCTGAGGCTCGTTTTGCGCAGGCCATTACTCGATTTCTAAGTCAGTACCAGGGCAATTCTGCTTCAGCCAGCTATCCAGAAGAATTATCCCTAATACAGCAGGGAAAATGTACGCGACTTGTGGTGCGGGTAAAAAATGAAATCAAAATCATTCCAGTGCAGGAGGTCAGCTACTTTGCTGCAGAGGACGATTACATTTCCATCCACACTGGGGAAGGCAAATTTTTGAAAAAAATGACCATGAAGCACTTGGAGGAAAGCCTAGATCCAGGCAAATTTGCCCGTATACACCGCTCCTTTTTGGTAAACCTCCAGGAATTGTCTGGTATAGAGCCCTACGAAAAAGATTCCTACGTGTTGAGGTTGCGCTCGGGTGCAAAGATACCTGTAAGTAAGAACGGCTATGTCCGTTTGCGACAGGTGCTAGGACTGTAAAGGCAAAAGCCCCGCTCGTGCGGGGCTTTTTGCTTAATACTCGTCTTCGTTGAAGAAAAAATCGTCTTTGGTAGGATAATCAGGCCAAATTTCTTCAATGGTTTCGTAGGGTTCGCCATCGTCTTCCAATTCTTGGAGGTTTTCCACCACTTCTAGTGGGGCCCCAGAGCGGATGGCATAATCGATGAGTTCGTCCTTGGTTGCTGGCCAAGGAGCATCTTCAAGGTAGGAGGCTAGTTCAAGTGTCCAGTACATAGTTTTTGTTTTTGGAGGTGTTCCGGATGATAATAGTGCAAGAATAGTAATTTTTTCAATACAATGGTTGTACTCAGGATCTCAGAGAAAGTTGCCTTAAGACATAATTTTTTACATCGATCTTTCGCTTCAAACTAGAAAGCTTCTTTTTCATCATCATTTCGAAATCTGCAGTCTCTACACGGAAGTTAGCCGAATTGTTTTCCATAGTTTCCAATTCCCCTTGATCTCGGTACAACAAATCTTTCAAAATAGCCGCTTTGATCTGTTTCTGTTCCTCAAGGGGCTTATCCCCAAAATCCGTATACTTACTGTGTCCAAGCTTTTCTAAAAAAGCTTTTTCAAAGATAATATCCATGAAAAATTGGTAGGAGCGCGCAGGTAAATTGGCTTCCTTTGGCTTTCGCATTGGGAGTTTTTTCCACTCTTCTTGAATTAACTTTGCACGTTGTGTAATCTCGTTATTGGTAGGTAGATGGGCTAGCTTTTTCAATTCCTCCACCATGCTTTCAATTTTTCGCAATACTTCCCGAGGATGCATTTCTGGACCTGGATTAAGCGTGCGCTTGTACCGTGAAAAAATACGATTATTTAACCTGGAAAATTCATCCCAAATGGGTTGACGTCGCTCGGCAGGAACTTTTCCTGCAGCTTTCCATTCTTTTTGAATACGTTTGCTGATGTCAAAAGCCATCTTAGCATCTGGTAAGTCATGGGCATCTCGAGCTTGGAGGAGTAGGGATTCGTACACCTTGATGTTTTCTTCCGCTTGAAGCGTAAGCTGATCGTAAAATTCCTGACGCTGCGCAAAAAAATGATTGACGGCCTCATTGAAATGTCTTTCAGTCTCTTCCTGAACTTCCTTCTCAACTGGTCCCGTTTTGATCCAACGGAGTTTTAGCTCTTTGAATTTTTCTGTCGTTTCTTTCCAATCGGTACTGTCTTTTAAAGCATTTGCTTCGATTACCAATTCTCGCTTTAGCGCTAAGTTTTTACTTCTATTTTCTTGAATGATCTCCGACAAGAAGGATTCTTGCCTCTCGAGTTCGGCAATCAAAGAAGCAAAATCCCCCAAGGCATCACTTTCATACAGTGATTCTTTGAGGTGAATCAATTTCATCAAAAAAGAACCCTTGTTTTGATTTTCTTCAATTGAAGCTTTTAACTTTAATACCTTTTCTTCTATTTGAGTAAAACGAGTTTCAAAATAAAGGATGGTCGACTCCTCGTCTCCTTTTACCTCACCTATCACTCGGTCTGGTCTACCTAAAAATCCCTTTAGAAAGACCTTTCCGTCTTGGATATATCCAAAGGCATGTTGCATGGTACTACTCTAGGTTATAGGTTGTGTTACTCAATTTTATGCAAAATAATCAATTAGCCCTCACTTATCCTAAGAAAGGTATATTTTTGCCTTCTACTATTGTTACATAAAGATCTAACTAGTTTACTGGCATGAGCGCTGAAAAAATTATCTTTTCCATGGCTGGGGTTTCTAAAATTTACCCCCCACAGAAGAAAGTATTAAAAGACATTTACCTCTCCTTTTTTTATGGGGCAAAAATTGGGGTGTTGGGTCTCAATGGCTCCGGTAAGTCCTCCGTACTACGCATCATCGCAGGTTTGGATAAAGAATTTTTAGGAGAGGTAGTTTGGTCTCCAGGCTACACAGTAGGAATGTTGGAGCAGGAACCCAAACTAGACCCAACAAAGACTGTTAAAGAAGTGGTGGAGGAAGCAGTAGCTGATACGGTGGCTTTGCTCAAAGAATTTGAAGAAATCAATGAAAAATTCATGGATCCTGCCCTTATGGACGATCCAGATGCCATGGACAAGTTGATCACCCGCCAAGGGGAAGTGCAGGAGAAATTAGATGCAGTCAATGCCTGGGAGCTCGACGTGATGCTAGACAAGGCCATGGATGCCTTGCGACTCCCACCAGCTGAAGCGAACGTAGCCAATCTATCTGGTGGGGAGAAAAGACGCGTGGCCCTTTGCCGACTGCTCTTACAGGAGCCAGATGTGTTGCTCCTCGATGAACCGACCAACCACCTGGACGCCGAGAGCGTTCACTGGCTCGAACGTTTCCTTCAGGAGTACCCAGGGACCGTCGTGGCCATCACCCACGATCG
>JALRIY010000085.1:6386-9289 GCA_023255285.1 Algoriphagus sp. | reverse complement strand
AGAACTACGCCCTGAACAGAGTTGGAACATGAATTCCAACCTGACCAAGAAAATTTTCACATCCAAAGGAAATTATTTCGGTCTAGAGGGATCGCTGTTTTATACGCACTTCTCAAATCAAATTCTACCTGATTACGAATCCAATCCCAATCAAATCCGCTACGCCAATCTGAATGGAAGCTCAATCAGCAAAGGCCTTAGCATCAATATAGATGGCCTTTGGGCCAACGGCTTTAAGGCACTTCTTGGCTTTACGCTCATGGATGTGTCTTTTGAAGAGGCTGGCGTCTGGGAACGGCAACTCTTCACTGAGCGATTTTCTGGTGTTTGGACACTGGGATATCACCTGCATGCGCTAGAACTAACGCTAGATTATACAGGAAATGTCTACAGTCCTATGCGCTTACCTTTGCTTGGTCCATTAGACGATCGCCCTGAATATTCACCTTGGTGGAGCGTCCAAAACATCCAAATCACCAAGAAACTAGGTGCTTCTTGGGAGTTGTATGGAGGGGTGAAAAACCTACTCAATTACACACCACCGAGTAATAGCATTGCCAGAGCATTTGATCCTTTTGATCGGGAGGTACAATTTGCCTCGGATGGAAGCGTGTTGCCTAGCACAAATAATCCCAATGCTCTTTCTTTTGATCCAACCTACCTCTTTGCACCCAATCAAGGCATCCGAGGGTTTTTGGGAATCAGTTTTAACTGGTAAAAAAAAATCCCCCTAGTTCAGTTGACTAGAGGGATTAAGGGAATCAAAAATCTCAGGATTCTCTGATTTAACACTACCAGCTACCAAAAATAAGATTTGAGGTTCAACATCTTGATCTTTGAACCGTGGACTGTCGTCTGTTAACGATTATCCGCGGTAGTTGATGGGTGTCTCAGTATCATTCGAACTATTGCGGATAATCATAAAACTTATTGTTGCTCTTTTTCTTCAGGCTTTATCGTAGTCATTTTTTTGACTTTGTCGCCTTCTTTAAGCTGCTTGCTTACCACGAAGTAAGGGCCAGCAATGACTTCATCGCCCTCTTTCAATCCTTCCAAGATTTCGATGTTTTCGTAGTCAGAAATACCGGTTTTTACTTCACGAATAGCTGCAACTCCATTTTCAGACACAAAAACAAGTTCTTTCAATTTGCCAGAACCTCCTGCTATGCTATCTTTTTTGTCTTCTCGTGTGGTGACTGCAGAGAGTGGAATAGCCAGGGCATTGTTTTTTGAGTTGGTTAAGATTTCTACCGAAGCAGTCATTCCCGGCCGGAAAGGATACTTATTTCCTTCCTTTACCAAATCTTGATACGAATCATTCAAAATACGAATTTTGACTTTGAATTCAGTAACGGCATCCGGAGAAGCTTTGGTATTGGCCGTATTGGCGATGCTGGTGACAATGCCCTTAAATTTCTTTCCAGATGCAGAATAGGCATCCACATCGATAAGCGTGGTATCGCCTAAAGACAAGCGTACGATGTCATTTTCGTTGACATCTACGCGAACTTCCATTTTAGATAGGTCTGCAATGGTCATCATTTCTGTACCCGCCATTTGTTGTGTACCTACCACACGTTCGCCTTGCTCCACCTTTAAGCTGGATACAATGCCCGATACTGGGGAGTTTACATTGGTCAAACGGAGGTTTTCAGAAGCTTCATTTACAGAAGCTTGGGAACTTTTTACTATAAATTCAGAGGCAATTACATTTTGTTTTGCAGCCTCCAAATCTTTTTGAGCTGAAATGTAGTTGGCTTGTGCCTGCTCAAAATCTGCATCGGAGATTGCTTTCTGTTGGTGTAGGGTGCGCTGACGCTTGTATTCCAGTTCCGAACGAGTAAACTGGGCTTCAGCACGCTGTAGGTTGGCTCTAGACTGTGCCAAATTGGCCATTTGTTGATTTAAGTTTGCCTTGGTTCTATCTAATGCAGAGATAAAGTTGTCAGGACGAATCTTTACAAGTAGTCTTCCCATTTCAACAGAGTCACCTTCTTGTACATTCAGGGCAATGATTTCACCGGCCACATCTGGGGATAGCTTTACTTCAACCTCGGGTTGAATTTCTCCAGAGCTACTCACTTTCTCTACAATGGCGACTTTTTTCACCATTGAAAATTCAACTTCTGTTTCTTTAGCACCACCGATCCAGCCAGCAGACCGGCCAATGATGGCAAATAATAGGATGATACCTACTGCACCGAGTAAGTAATAGAGGAGTTTGTTGGACTTTTTAGTAGCCATGGTTTAGTTTAGATTAATAGAGTTACCTAGGTAGAAATCTAGGACTTTGATTCTGAAAATATAGCTGTACTTTGCGTTCAATAGATCTGCCTGAGCATTGAATAAGTTGTTTTGGGCCACTTGAAAGTCTACTGAATTGATGGCCCCTAAATTAAATCTTTGCTGTGCAATTCGGAAGGTTTCTTCCAAGCTCTTCACCCGAACTAAGGAGGCTTGGTAGGATAGCTCTGAACTTAATGCTGAATTGTATGCGGTTTCGATATCCTGACGCAATCTATTTTTTGCTTCTGCCATAGACACTTCAGCAAGTTGCTGTTGCACACGAGCACGCTGTAAATTGGACTTGTTGCTGAATCGTGTAAAAAGAGGAATACTTAAATTAAGTGTTCCAGACTGGGAAAAGTTATTCTCAACCTGGGTATTAAATGGGATGATTTCTTGGGAACCAGGAAGAAATGCCTGATCTACATAATTGGAAAATGCAGAAACTCCCGCATCCAAAGTAGGCAGAAATCCTCCTTTAGCGATTTTTACTCCATACTCAGCACTTTTCATATTCGCTTCCGCGGCCTTAATTTGAGGCATTAGTGCTACCGAAACCTCAAAGATCTCAGCAGGACTTCCAGAAGTTAAAGCTTCCTTAGAAACCTCATATTCGG
>JALRIY010000085.1:0-6376 GCA_023255285.1 Algoriphagus sp. | reverse complement strand
GATGACATCAAAATCTTCGGTAAATGGAATCTGTAGCGCCTGCGCCAATGCCAATTTAGCCTGACGTAAGCCATTTTTTGCATTGATGACATTCAATTGATTGGTAGCATTTTGGGACTGCAAATCCAATAAATCTGAAAAAGGTAAGGAACCTACATCTACCAATTGCTGGGTTCGTCCCAATTGTTCGGTAGTAGTATTAAACTGATTTTCAGCAATTTTTACCTGTTCCCGGTTAAACACCACATCAATAAATAAATTGATCACATTCAAGGTGATGTCATTCCGGGTAGCTTCCAAATTATATTCTCCGGCTTTTAAGTCGCTCTTTGCTTGTCCAATACTATTGTTGATTCGCAAACCTTGGAAAATTGGCGCACCCGTATTCCCAAATAGGTTGATATTTCCGATTCTCCTTGTTTCAAATAAGTTGGTTACCGGGTTGATTGATCGACCCCAGCGATATCCTGAACTGGCTCCGGCAGTTAAACTAGGCAATCTTCTGCCTTGGCTTTCCAAAAGGTTGGCTTCAGTAATTAGCTGGTTGAGTTCGGATCGCTTTAAGGTGAGGTTGTTTTCAATGGCAATTGCTACACAGGTACTTAAATCTAATGGTCCATTTGGAACCTCCGTTTGAGCATTTACCGGGAGTAGAGGCAAGACTCCAAAGAAAAATAGTACAAAAAGTTTTTTCATCTGTGGTAGGTGTTGTTGGTTTAGAATTGGTTAGAGATCGATATCTGGAATGTAGATTAGTTCTTTAATCCAGGGCAAAGAAAGCAAATAGTTACGGGTAATTTCTTGAATACCTGAATCCATTTCAATTACATGGCATGCTAGATCATGTTTTCCTTTTCTAGATACTGACATGGTTGCAATATTTACTTTTTCCTGAGCAATCACACTTGAAATAAAGGCAATGGCACCAGAAACATCGTCCGCTTTAATGATTAAAGTATGGTTTTGTGCTGAAAAATTCGCTACAAATCCATCCACCTCAGAAATATTAATCACTCCGCCTCCTAAACTTTCGCCGATGGTTTCTATCCGTCGTGAGCCTTTTTGAAGTTGTAGCTTGATCGTATTTGGATGATGAATGGATGAATTTCCAATGGATTTAAAACTGTAGTTCAAACCAGTTTGACTAGCAATTTTTAAGGCATCTTTGATTCGAAGATCATCAGTTTTGAAATCCATCAATCCGCCTAAAATGGCGCGATCACTGCCATGTCCTTCATATGTTCTTGCGAAGGAATTATAGAAAGTGATTTTTGCTTCTTCTGGAGTCCCTCCCAATACGCGAATGGAAGCTCTGGCTATTCGAATTACGCCTGCAGTATGTGAAGAAGAGGGTCCAATCATGATCGGCCCAATCATATCAAATACACTGCTTTTATTTGCCATAAACGATTCAGCTCCAAAAATTATGCTAAGTAAAAAATTGACTCAATTTTACGGCTTTTGTTTGAATAAATTGCTAGTTGTCCTTGAAATTAAGCGGTTTGACCCTAGTTATTTCCTAATTCTTGTTAAACAATTTTACGAATTGAACGGATGCGAACAGTTGTCTGTACGTATGTGATACACTTCTTTTTTCATAACTTGTTTTTAGAGTCAGCTAAGAGTTTGTTGGTTTCTTACTGGCATACAAATGGATTGTATTTCATTTTCTTTACTGAAGTTCCATTCAAATAAAAATTTAAGATTTTACTTCAATTGATCTTCAATCCTGTGTGCAGCTTTGTAACAAACGTTTATATTTAGCACCTGTAAACCAGATAAACCCAAGTTTTTTCTAAAACAAATCCTGCAAATAACCTATCCCAACCACTAGTTATGCTCTTAGAAACCATTGATTTAGTAGTCTTTTTAGGCTATTCCTTCCTAATTATTGGAATGGGGTTCTTTGTTTCCCGCGAAAAGAAAGGCCACGTAAAAAACTCCTCTGACTATTTTCTAGCAAGTAAAGCCTTGCCTTGGTGGGCTGTAGGGGCCTCTTTAATTGCATCTAATATTTCGGCAGAGCAATTTATTGGGATGTCTGGTTCAGGATATGCTTTGGGGCTGGCCATTGCTACTTACGAATGGATGGCAGCGGCCACGCTTTTAGTGGTTGCTATTTTCTTTTTACCTGTTTATTTGAAAAAAGGGATTTACACCATGCCTGGCTTCCTTTTTGACCGCTACGATGCACGTGTACGGACTACCATGGCAGTGTTTTGGTTGCTTTTGTATGTGTTTGTGAATTTGACTTCTGTGCTCTACCTCGGTGCATTGAGCTTGAATACGATTTTAGGGATTCCCTTAACTTATGGGATCGTGGGCCTTGCATTATTTGCAATGCTGTATTCCATTTATGGTGGATTAAAAGCAGTAGCTTGGACGGATGTCATCCAAGTGGTGTTCTTGATTGGTGGTGGACTAGCCACTACTTACATCGCCTTGGGTATGGTAGGAGATGGGGACGCTTGGCAGGGATTAGCCATTTTAAGAAATGAGGTCCCAGGTCATTTTTCGATGATTTTGTCCAAAGGAGAGATGATGGTAGCTGATGGAAAGGGCGGTACCCGAGATGCTTACCTGGATCTCCCTGGATTGTCTGTATTGATCGGGGGAATGTGGATTACAAATCTTAGCTATTGGGGATTTAATCAATACATCACCCAGCGTGCCCTTGCTGCAAAGAACTTAGATCAAGCACAAAAAGGGATGATTTTTGCTGGATTTCTAAAGTTACTTATGCCACTTATTGTAGTAGTTCCAGGAATTGCTGCCTTGGTAATTGTGTCGAATGGCACTGATCTTGGGTTTATTGAATCGATGAAAGATCCGGTTACTGGCTTGATTAAGTCCGATCGTGCTTATCCTTCCTTGCTTCAAATTTTGCCGACTGGATTGAAAGGGCTTGCTTTTGCTGCCTTGACGGCAGCTATTGTTTCTTCCCTTGCCTCTATGGCCAACAGTACTTCTACTATTTTTACCATGGATATCTACTCCAAGTATTTTGGAAAAGATAGTTCTGAAGTAAGCAAAGTACGAATAGGTAGGATTACTGCAATTGTTTCCTTTGTAATTGCAGCATTTGTGGCACCGGCTTTAGGACAATTAGATCAGGCTTTCCAGTTTATTCAAGAATATACCGGTTTCATAAGCCCTGGGGTATTTGCCATTTTCTTCTTTGGAGTTTTCTGGAAAAAAACCACCTCAAATGCAGCACTTGTGGGTGCATCCCTCAGTATTCCACTCTCTGTGGTCCTCAAAATTGTATTCCCAGCTTTGCCTTTTATCGACCGAATGGGTTGGGTATTTGTGGTACTTGCAGTCCTAATGATCGGAATATCTCTTGTAGAAGGCAAAGGGAAAGACCACCCCAACAGTATTGATGTTTCAAAGGAATTGTTCAAAACAAGCACTGGTTTTAAGATTGGGGCGATTCTGATTGTTGGTATTATTGCTGCACTTTATACTATCTTCTGGTAATATGCGTAAGTTACTCCTCGGTATTGATTTAGGCAGCTCTTCTGTAAAAGTCTGCCTTTTAGATGCAAAAACTGGTAAATCCATAATTGCCAAAGCTTTTCCAGCTGTAGAAATGCCTATTCAATCCACCCAATCAGGATGGGCTGAACAGGATCCAGAGATGTGGTGGGGCTATGTAAAGGAAGGAATTGCATTTGTGCGTCAAGCAGCTCATGTTCAAGTCGGAGAATTATCCGCTATTGGTATTGCCTACCAGATGCATGGATTGGTTTGTGTAAATAAATCTCATCAAGTTCTCCGTTCTTCCATCATTTGGTGTGACAGTAGGGCTGTAGCACAAGGGGAAAAAGCTTTTCAAAGTTTGGGGGCAGAGTACTGCCTTCCGCACTTGCTCAATTCTCCCGGGAATTTTACCGCATCTAAATTGCGGTGGGTAATTGAAAATCAACCGGAGTTAGCCGAACAGATTTATAAAATCATGCTTCCAGGGGATTTTATTGCCATGAAGTTGAGTGGGGAGATCCTTACCTCAGAAACGGGGCTTTCCGAAGGTATCTTCTGGGATTTCAAACAAAACGGACTTAGTGAACCATTGCTTGCGGAAATGCAAATTCCAAAAGATTGGATTCCTGAAGCAGTTCCATCTTTCTCTCTTCAAGGGAAAGTTTCTGTATCTGCATCAGCAGAAACAGGTTTGGAAGCAGGAATCCCCATTGCTTACCGTGCTGGAGATCAGCCCAATAATGCTTTTTCCTTGCAAGTTCTTCATCCAGGCGAATTAGCAACTACCGCAGGAACTTCTGGTACAGTGTATGGGGTGGCAAATACTCCAGTATACGACCCCAAATCTCGTGTTAACACCTTTGTTCATGTAAACCATTCTCATCGTACTCCTTCCTATGGAGTGCTACTTTGTGTCAATGGTACTGGTATCCTCAATTCTTGGCTCAAAAGAATGCTTGGAGGAAATTCACTTAGTTACGAGGACATGAACACACTTGCTAGTAAAGCCCCTCTTGGGGCAGATAAGCTAACTTTTTTACCCTTTGGGAATGGTGTGGAGCGTATTTTACAAAATAAGCCGGTAGGTGCTCACCTACTTGGTTTGGACTTACTAAAGCACGATCAAGGACATCTACTACGTGCCGCTCAAGAAGGAATTGTATCTGCTTTGACGTATGGGTTTCGAATTATGAAGAATATGGGGATGACCCTTGCTACGGTAAAGGCAGGTCATGCCAACATGTTTTTAAGTCCAATTTTTCGAGAAACTTTTGTACAAATGAATCAAGTGAATTTGGAGCTTTATGACACCGATGGAGCACAAGGGGCAGCACGAGGTGCAGGTTTGGGCGCAGGTATATTTGCTAGCGAAGAAGAGGCTTTTCTTGGATTAACCAAACTCCAAACTTTAGCTCCAAATCCTGCAATAGCGGATCGCTACGAAGAAGTATACCATGTGTGGCTTGCTCGATTGGAACAACTTATCGCTAATCCTGAATCCTATTAATTGAACCTATTTCTTAACCTATAATCAATAACCTTTATAACTATGGCTAATTCATTTTTTCCCAACATTGGGAAAATTCAATTTGAAGGCAAAGAAAGTGACAATCCCATGGCATTTCGCTATTATGATCCCAACAGGGTCATTGCTGGCAAATCCATGAAGGAACATTTTAAGTTTGCAATCGCTTACTGGCATTCCTTCTGTGGTACGGGAGGGGATCCCTTTGGTCCAGGTACTATCAATCATCCTTGGGATGTAAGTGCTGATCCAATTCAGCGAGCAAAAGACAAAATGGATGCGGCTTTTGAATTCATGACCAAAATTGGTGCAGAATACTACTGCTTTCATGACATCGATCTAATCGATGAAGGACCTACATTGGCCGAATACGAGAGGCGCATGCAGATCATCACAGATTATGCCGCTGACCATCAAAAGGCGAGTGGAATCAAATTGCTCTGGGGTACTGCCAACGTGTTTAGCAATCCTCGCTACATGAATGGAGCCTCGACCAATCCGAATTTTGATGTGTTGGCATTTGCTGGGACGCAAGTTAAAAACGCACTCGATGCCACCATTAAGTTGGGAGGCGAAAACTACGTATTCTGGGGTGGTCGTGAGGGCTACATGTCCTTGCTGAATACAGACATGAAGCGCGAAAAGGAGCACTTGGCTCGTTTCTTGACCATGGCCAGAGATTATGCACGTAAAAATGGTTTCAAAGGCACCTTCTTTATTGAGCCCAAGCCGATGGAGCCGACCAAGCACCAGTACGATTACGATTCGGAGACGGTGATTGGCTTTTTAAGAAACTTTGGATTGGACAAGGATTTCAAACTCAACATTGAGGTGAATCATGCCACCCTAGCTGGGCACACCTTCCAGCACGAACTCCAGGTGGCTGCAGATTCGGGCATGCTTGGATCTATTGACGCCAACCGGGGTGATTACCAGAATGGTTGGGATACAGATCAATTTGCGCTCAACCTGCAAGAACTAGCAGAATCTATGTTGATTATCCTGGCTGCAGGAGGTCTACAAGGTGGAGGAGTCAACTTTGACGCGAAAATCAGAAGAAACTCTACCGATCCTGATGATTTATTCTTGGCGCATATTGGTAGTATGGATGCCTTCGCACGTGGACTAATCATCGCGGCAGATATTCTCGAAAAATCCGATTACTTGGAGCGAAGAAAAAATCGATATGCAAGTTTCGACGCAGGTAAAGGGAAGGCTTTCGAAGAGGGTAAATTGACCTTGGAAGATCTTAGATCCTATGCCCTAGAGGTGGGAGAGCCAACCCAAATCAGTGGGAAGCAGGAATACTTCGAAAATCTAATCAACAGATTTATCTAAAAAAAATGGGAGGCTTTAACCTCCCTTTTT
>JALRIY010000084.1 GCA_023255285.1 Algoriphagus sp. | reverse complement strand
CTGGACTATCTGGATCAAATCCAAAGACATTTTTGCAAGTGTCTCTGGGCAATGTCAAAACCATTAAAGTGCATATTTTAAATGAAGTTCGCTTACCCGGAACCTTCACTTTGAGTGCGTTTTCTACGGTATTCAACGCCCTCTATGCGGCAGGAGGCCCATCAGACATGGGAACTTTACGGGCAATTCAACTCATTCGAAACAACAAAAAGATTGCGGAAATTGACGTGTATGAGCTACTCATCAATGGAACCGCAAATTTGGACGTGCAACTCCAAGACCAAGACGTCATCTTGGTCAACCCCTACTTGGCTAGAGTGAAAATGATTGGCGAAGTAAAGCGCCCCTTATTCTTTGAAATTACTCCAGAAGATACTTTAGAAGACCTCATCCGCTATGCAGGAGGCTACACAGATCTGGCTTTTAAGGACCGCATTTCCATCTCTCGCATCACAGGTAATCAACGCTCCATTTCGGATGTCTATCAAAACCAACTCGGGCTTTTTAACCTGAAGGGAGGAGATGAGGTGACTGTTGGAAGAATTATTGACCGCTATAGCAACCGAATTCAAATTAAAGGGGCGGTATTTCGACCCGGAGTTTTTTCACTAACAGAAGGACTAACCCTAACTCAATTAATTAAAAATGCAGATGGCCTGAAAGGAGACGCCTATACCCAGCGCGCCAGCATCTTGCGAACCAAAAGAGATTTAAGTGCAGAGATTCTGGAAGTAAATCTTCAAGCTGTACTAGAAGGTCGCCAAGAAGATTTGGTCTTGCAACGCGAGGATGTAATCCGAATTTCTAGTATTTATGATGTGCAAAACGAACGATACATCCAAATCCTAGGAGAGGTAAAGCGTCCAGGTACCTATCCCTATGCGGCAGGAATGACCCCTGAAGAACTAATTTTAACCGCAGGAGGGCTGCAGGAATCTGCCAACCTGAATGACATCGAGATCGCTAGAAGATTGGAAGATTCAGATTCGGGTACGCTATCGGATATTATTACCACCTCCATCAATCCAGATTTATCCTTTAACCCGAATGCCCTATTCTTGAAGCCTTTTGATCAAGTGATTGTTCGAAAGCGTGCCAATTTTACCATGCAGCGACTTGTTTCGGTAGAAGGACAGGTCAATTCACCAGGAATTTTTGCGATTCAAACAAGTG
Source organism: Algoriphagus sp. (assembly GCA_023255285.1). Lineage (GTDB taxonomy): Bacteria > Bacteroidota > Bacteroidia > Cytophagales > Cyclobacteriaceae > Algoriphagus. The sequence continues at coordinate 8,132 of JALRIY010000084.1, read as the reverse complement.
TAGACCGAATTTCTGATTTGGTAAAAAGAGCTGGAGGGATAAATCAATTTGCCTATACCAAAGGGGCTACCTTGATTCGCAAAACAGAGTTTTTCAACACCGAATCTGAGCAAGTACGGAGACAGAAAAATTTAGAGGCACTCCGCGAATTACTTAAAGAAAATCTACCCAATCCTGAAGCACAGGAAGAACTTCTCATTCGACTATTCAGAGACCTTCCAAAGGAAAAAGTAGAAAAAAAGGATTCTACAGCCAACAATGCAAAACGAGAGTCATTGGATCAAATTGCTGCTGAAACCCCAGGACTAGCCGTAAAAATCAAGGAAACGGAAGCTGTTGCCATCAACCTAGAAAAAATATTAGCCAATCCTGGTTCTGAAGAAGACCTCCTTTTGGAAGAAGGCGATATTCTAAATGTACCCAAACTCTTGCAAACCGTTCGTATGCGTGGAGATGTAGTATATCCAACTACATTAAGACACGAGCAAGGCCGTGGACTTCGGTTTTACATCAATGGAGCAGGTGGATTTGACCGAAGAGCCAACCGCAAGCAAACCTATGTTGTCTATGCAAATGGGGCAGTAAAACGAACAAAAGGGTTCTTTGGCGTTCGCAGCTATCCTGCTGTAGAACCAGGAGCCGAAGTGATCATTCCAAGCAAAGGTCCTAAAATCCCACTTCGTTTAGGAGAATTAGTAGGCGTCACCACCGGACTGGCCACCTTGGCATTGGTTCTTTCTCAAATCAATCAACCGTAATCCCAATGAGTGGAAATTCACATTTTTCTCCCTCCCAATTCACCTTAAAAGAGGTGATACAAAACTTGATTAATTGGGCACGTTTTTTCAGCTCCAAATGGAAATTTCTTCTTCAGGCCTTCGTAGTAGGTGCCGCAATGGGCGCAGGGTATTCTCAACTAAAAGATCCTGTTTTTCATGCGGAAACATCATTTGTTTTGGAAGAGGAAGGATTGGGAGGAATGGGTCAAATGTCTGGTATTGCAAGCCTTCTTGGTGTTAATTTGGGTGGATTAGGAGGAACAAATGGCCTTTTTCAAGGCGATAATATCATGGAACTGTACCGCTCGGACCGAATGCTGGAAGAAACACTCTTGAGTCCCTTTGACAAAGAGCGTTTATTGATTGATCGGTTTATTGAATTCGAAAAGTTGGAAAACAAATGGGCCTCCAGAATCGATTTAGCTGCGCTATCATTTTCTCCTTCCAAGGAGCACCATGGGATCAAGCAAGACTCAGTAATCAAAGAAATCGCGAAGATCATTCGAGAAAAACAACTAGCAGTAGTCAAGCCGGATCGCAAATTGAGTATTATTCAGGTGACCGTTTCTTCCAAAGATGAGGGGTATGCGAAGCTTTTCAACGAAACACTAGTGAGTAAGGTGAATACTTTCTATTTGGAAACTAAAACCAAAAAAACAGGGGAAAACCTGCGGATTTTACAAACTCAAGCAGACTCTGTTCGAGCGATTCTTGATGCAAGCCTTGGTACTTTGGCAGCCGAACAAGATCGAGTACCCAATGCCAATCCTTTGCTGAGTGCTGCCACCGTCAATGAACGCCGCAAACAAGTGGATGTACAAACTAGCGCTGCCGTTTTTGAAGAAATAGTGAAAAATCTGGAGATGGCTAAAATCAACCACCGCATCAATACTCCCTTAATTCAATTGATTGATTCGCCCAAGCTGCCTTTAAAACGAACTGAGGTTCGCTTGGTGAAGGGAATGGTGTTTGGAGCGATCCTCTTCGGTTTCTTAGCCTTAAGCTTTCTCTATCTGAGAAGACTCTACCAAAATCATTTGCAGGAAGTCTAAACCAAAGCTTCCATGTTTGAAAAAATGAATCTGTTGATCCCATTTGGGAATTTTGTCCGGAATAAATCTCTGCAGAACTTTCTTTTTCTGGCATTGATTCAGTCCTCAACGATCTTGATTTCACTAATTTCCATGCCCCTCCTGATTCAAAATATTGGGGCAGAACAATTTGGCTGGGTCAACTTATCCTTTTCCGTAATTATTGTATTCAATATTTTGGTAGGCTTTGGGTTTAACTTGAATGCTCCTCGAGAAGTGGCGCTCAATCAATCCAATAAGGAGGTGCTCTCACAGTTGGTTTCCAATGTATTTTCAGCCAAAATTCTCCTTGCGACTTTTTCTACAGTACTTATCTTGATTGGAGCCTACGGACTGAATCTCTTTCAAGGCTATCAAACAGTTTTAGTGTTCTCCGTATTTCTACTCTTTTCGGAAGCCACTTTTCCACTCTGGTTTTTTCAAGGGATGGAAAAAATGAAGCTGATTTCCATCGCCAATGTCTTCAGCAAATTACTTTATTTATTGGGTATTGTCCTTTTTATTCGTGACCCAGAACAGTCCAAATGGGTCAACTTCCTAATGGGGGCTTCGGGATTGAGCATCAATATCCTGTTGCTGATTTACATCCACTTTGCCTTGGATATCAAGTTTTACAAGCCTCGTTTCCTACAGCTATTTACCTTATTAAAAAATACAGGACTGCTTTTGCTTTCCAATATTGTGACCCATTTCTCTATCAATGGGGCATTGGTGGTGTTGAGTTTTTTTGCTTCCGCTACTACCTTAGGTCTTTTTAGTCTTGCAGAAAGAATCTCTATGGTACTTCGAATGTTCCCTTCTATGGTCATCCATTCTATTTTTCCCTATACTTCAAAGCTTTTGAAAGAAGATGTGAGTGCATTTATTCGCTACCTAAAAAAGGTTAGTTTCATTTCTTTGGCTATTGGACTAACTGTTTCTTTAGTTGTTTTTGGCCTAGCTCCAGTTATTGTTCAATTGTTTTCAAAAACGGAATTTGGAGATTCCATCTCCTATTTGAGAATCTTAGCATTTATCCCATTTTTAGCTTGTCTCAATATCATGAATGTGGTCATTTTTCTTGTTAATGGTCAAAACAACCTCATGTTCAAATCTTCTTGGATGATGGGCTTATTTATGGTTACCAATTCCGTTTTTCTTACAAGCCAACATGGCGCAATTGGGCTTTGCTATGCTATGTTATCTACCGAAATTGTGGTTTTTTTAATCTGCTCCCTATTAAATTGGGTATATAATCGGCCGTTGATTGAAGCTATTCTGCAAAGTAAAAAAGTCATGCAGCTTAAAAAAGAGGGTTAGATGACTCAATTCAGAGAAAATAAAGAGGAAGTCCGCATGATGGCCAGCAGGCAACCCAAAGTTGCCATCATCATCGTCAACTGGAATGGCTATGCCCTGACAAAGGCTTGCTTGGATTCCCTAAAAGATTTGCATTACACCAATTTTCAAACTGTTTTGGTAGACAATGGTTCGGTAGATGGTTCGGGCGAAAAGCTAAAATCTGAATTTCCTGAGATTGAGTTGCTATCCAGTATAGAAAATGTTGGATTCACGGGAGGCAACAACCTTGGAATTCAGTGGGCTTTGGACCATCTTTTTGATCAGGTGCTTCTATTAAATAATGATACCCTTGTGGAGCCGGACTTTCTGAACCCATTGGTTTCTTTTTTAGAACAAAATCCAGATTATGGGGCGGTACAACCCAAAATCATGTTGGAAGCTGAACGGGATAAGCTCTGGAATGCTGGCGGAGGATATTTCAGATGGTTGGAAATGACTTGGTCCATTGGCATAGGGCAACTAGACAAAGGCCAATTCGATCAGGAAAAAGATACCCCTTGGATTACAGGATGTGCATTTCTAGTGAGGTCAGCAGCAATCAGACAGGCGGGAATGTTGGACAATCGATTTTTTGCCTACTACGAGGATGTCGAGTGGTCCTTTCGAATCAAAAAATCGGGGTTCCGACTTCGCTACCTTCCCCAATCCAAAATTTACCATGTTGCGGGAGGGTCTTCCAAAAAAACGAAAACTAAAGAAGGGATCATTCCTCCAATTATCCATTTTTACCGGACTAGAAACCATCTCTTTTTAATTAGAAGCCATTCAAGCCCAATATCTTTTGGTTTAAGTTTGATGTACCAAACCCTTAGAAATGCTGCCTTCATGGTGTATTTGGGATTAAAAGGTAGGTTCCAAAAAGTAAATTCGATTTTGAAAGGACACTTTGCAGGCCTTTTTTCCAAATGAAAATTAAAAAAGCTCAAGTACTCCCAGGTAGTGAAGTTTATTCCAATAAGGATGGGTTATGTCCTTAATGAGGCATTAAAGATTGAAATCATGACCATCTCTTGTTGGTTAAGGAAGAAAAAGTCAAAAAGAAGAGCGCATATGCGATGATTTCTATTCCAACCTCCTTCAGTTTTTTGGTAGAATCTCAAAGTACATTTTTATTGAATATATTTAAAGGAATAAAAGTTAAGGAAAGGCGCCAAGTACCGGTTACCATGACCTTAATCAGATAAAAGCCTGAACTGCATTGATCGCTCAAACACTTTTTATTTTAACCCTATTGAGTTATGCGCTGCTGCTGCACTTCACGCTGAAGGCCATGGTCTTCAAAGGAAAGTGGGAGTATCTGGTGTTTTTTTTGGCGGCCTACCTCCCCTTTCATACTACCTTTTTAAGCATTTTATTTCAGGCAACAAACTCCAAACTGCCCATCACGCTATTCCAATTGGCTAAGGACTTGGTGGTAGTCGGATCTGTGCTGATTTTTCTGCTCTATAAACGAAAAATTTTTGAGTATCCCATTCGCTTCCAACTTGTAGAGTGGCTCCTTTTGGTATTTATCGGGTTGGCTTTTATTTTTCTTCTATTGCCACTAGAAGGTCCTAGTTTTGTGGAAAAAACCCTTTACTTCAAAAATATTTTAATCCCAGGACTGGTGTTTTTTGTAGGTAGAAACACCAATTTTGAAGATTTTGAAGTCAAAAGATTGTTTCAAATCATTTTTGTAATTGCTGTTTCCGCTTTGGTAGTCAATCTCTTTGAAGCATTAATTGGTTCCCATTTGCAAACCTTTACGGGGTATGCCCTTTTCAATTATGGCGTTTACGATATCGAACCCACTGGGAATTTTGGGTTATCTTGGACATTCGAAACCCAAGCCATGACCAAGAGATTGGCCTCGTTTTTTGCAGATCCATTGGAGTTGGCCAGTTCCGTACTTTTAGGTTTTGCCGCAGGACTAATCTGGTTTTTAACCTCCAAAAGAGAAGAGAGTTTTCCCTATATTTTAGTCATGCTTTGCTCCATGGGAAGTCTGTTTTTCTCGAGTTCAAGGTCTGCATTTGGGGCTTTTTTTATCATGCTGTTTTTTATTGCAGTGATTTTTAAACTATATCGGTTGATCCTATTTGGTTTCAGTCTAGTCGCAGCATTTGTCATCTTCGTCGTATTCTTTGCCTCTGAAGACTTCTATTATTTCGTAATTGATACCTTGACATTCCAAAATGCCTCCAGTGTAGGCCATGTATTGGAATGGATAACTGCTATTGAATCCATGATTGAAAACCCCTTGGGGGTCGGGTTGGCCACGAGTGGTAATTCCGGTAGTGTCACCGATGAAGCACGGATCGGAGGGGAAAACCAATTCCTAATCTATGGGGTGCAGCTGGGATTTTTAGGAATGTTTTTATACATCCTTCTTTTAGGGTTTGCAATAAGCCGGTCTATTCGGGTTTTCAGGCAAACTGAAAACGTCATGACGGCACGAATTGCATTTACTGCTGCTGCTGCAAAAACAGGGCTTTTATTACCTCTTTTCACGTCCAATGCAGAGCTGTTTGCCTACGTAACTTGGATCACTTGGTGGATGGTAGGATATGCCATGAATGAATACTCCAAAATCAACTATGGAAAAGAATAAGCCAAAAGTAGTGGTGGATGTATTTTACCTGTATGTGGCACAAACAGGAATCAAAACCTATATAGTGACCCTTTGTGATGAGATTCTCAAAAAAAACAACAGCGATTTTGAGTATATCATCCGCCCCAATTATCAGAAAGTAAAGCAAAATCAGTTCTTTCGTGGAAAAACAGCTAAGTGGAAAAATCTCCTTTTTCAGCTGCTTTATTTCTTCAGAAAACAGGTGGTATTGCCGATACTATCTTATTACCACCAAGCATCAATCGTCTTCAGTCCTGACATTTTAAGCCCGATTTTCGCTAAGGGGAAAAAAGTTTCCGTCGTCCATGACACCTGTTTTTGGGATACACCTGAACATTACCAACCCCTTTGGTTGAAGTATTACCTCTATTTTTTAGAAAAAGGATTGCAAAAAAATGGGGAAATCATCACCATAACCCAGTTTTCTAAAATGCGATTGCACCAGTTGCCTCCATTTAAGTCTATTCCAATTCAGGTAGTTTATCAGGCTTCAGGACTTTCAAAAACCTTTACCCAATCGGATTTGCAATCGACTACACAAGCTCCCTATTTTCTTCATGTAGGGGTCTTGGAGAAAAGAAAAAACCTAGGGTTACTAATCAGGGCATTTGATCAACTAACAAAATTGGAGGGCTATGAAAGCCTCCGTTTGGTGCTGGTTGGACAAAGAGGCCCCCGAGAAACTTTAGATGATTACGATCATTTGGTGGATTTAGTCACCAACCTGGGATTGACTGAGAAAGTTAATTTCACAGGATACGTAAGCCAAGAGCAATTGGCGTCTTATTTCCAGCATGCCTTGGGCTATGTTTTCCCCTCCACAAACGAAGGCTTTGGATTGCCTGTTTTGGAAGCATTCTCTTTTGGGCTGCCTGTCATCATTTCCCGTCAGGGAGCCTTGATAGAGGTGGCTGGAGATGCTGCTTTGATATTGGAAACAAATGAGGAGGAAGCACTAATTCAGTCCATGAAACTTTTGGTAGATGATCCTGATCTTAGGAAGGAATTAGGAGAAAAAGGGAGAATCAGATTGCAGGAATTTTCGGCAGAGAAGTTTTACTTATCTTTAGAACAAGCCTTTAAAGAGATTTTGAAGAGATAGGAGTAGGCTTTATTAATAAATGCGTGAATAAATGGGAAGCAAGCCGACACCTATTGATTTAAAAGTAGCCATTATGGGCGCCAAAGGCTATCCCTATGTCTATGGGGGCTACGATACCCTGGTAAAAGAATTGGGGGAGCGTCTTGTGGAGAAAGGAGTCACTGTGCGGGTTTATAACCACCGATCCTTGTTTCCCAATCGCCCCAGATTTGTCAATGACATCGAATGCATCTATACGCCTGCTCTTGAAACCAAAAGCCTCACACAGCTAAGCCATACGTTTTTTTCCATGCTACATGCTTGCTTTTCGGATGTGGATGTGATTTTTGTGGTTAACTCGGGCAATGGCCCTTTCGGATGGCTTGCTCGGATTTTTGGGAAGCCTACAGCAATCAACGTGGACGGCCTCGAATGGCTTCGTCCCAAGTGGAGAGGATATGGAGCACGATACTTTAAGTGGGCCTCCAAGATGGCTACCCGGTCTTTTGACCAGATCATCAACGATTCGGATGAGATGCGACGAGTCTATCTCGAAGAATTTCAGAAAGACTCGGTGGTGATTGCCTACGGGGCCAACCCAAAGGAAGATGTGGAAGATAGTCCTTTGCAAGCCTGGAACCTCCACTCTCGGGAGTATTACCTGATTGTGGGGCGTTTGATTCCGGACAACAATGCCGACCTAATTATCGAAGGATTCCTTCAATCCAATTCAAAAAAGCCCCTTGTCATTGTGGGTGACGCTCCTTTCTCGGATGCTTGGGCCCAGCAAGTAAAGAAGTTGGAGGGGCCACGCATCCTATTTACCGGCTATGTCACCGACCCGCTGGTACTTGCCACCCTCTATTCGCATTGTTACGCGTATTTTCATGGGCATGAATTCGGAGGGACCAACCCTGCCATGCTGAAAGCATTGGGCTATGGCTGCGCCATTCTAGCCTTAAATACACCCTTCAACCAGGAGATGCTCCAAAACGGAAAACACGGTTGGTATTTCGAGAAAACGAGTTTGGCGGTAAAGCAACTCGTAGAAAAAGCCGAGACCGGAACTACTGAACTTCAGGAGTTGCGGCAAACTGCACGTGAAGGCCTCACTGAGAAGTATTCTTGGGATCGTGTAACAGACCAATACCTGGAAGTTTTCCACAGGCTAGCCAAGAAATAACTCGTTTTTTCACGCGGATCTACTCGGAAAAATCCCACTGATCAAG
>JALRIY010000083.1 GCA_023255285.1 Algoriphagus sp. | reverse complement strand
AGTATGGGAGGAACTTCTTTGATATTTACTGGCACTGCATTAGGGATTATTCTTAGTGTCAGCCGTGGGGATCATCAGGATGAGGCATCGGCTTCGGCAGATGAATCAAAAAAAATAAATCGATTACAAACTGCTTAACTAAATTTCTATCAACGCGAAATCTACATATCGAATTCTTATCAGTGGCGGAGGTACCGGTGGTCATATCTATCCAGCTTTAGCCATTGCCAATGCTTGGATGGAAAAGCATCCCAACACGGAGATTTTATTTGTAGGCGCACAGGGAAAAATGGAAATGCAGAAAGTGCCTGAGGCTGGTTATTCCATCAAAGGGCTACCGGTGGCCGGGCTTCAACGAAAATTGACATTTGCCAATTTAAGTTTCCCGATCAAACTCTGGAGAAGCCTTCGCATGGCATCGAGAATCGTGAAGGAATTTCAACCCCAAGTGGTGGTGGGGGTAGGAGGATATGCCAGCGGCCCCGTGCTGTATGTAGCACAATCCAAAGGGATACCTACCCTCTTGCAGGAACAAAATTCTTATGCTGGCTTGACCAATAAAATCTTGGCAAAGAAGGCAGGGAAAATTTGTGTAGCCTATCCAGAGATGGAACGCTATTTCCCAAAAGGAAAATTAAAACTAACAGGCAATCCTGTTCGAAAGGATTTACTAAACCTAACTGGTAAAAAGGAACTAGGCATTCAAAAATTTGGATTGGATCCACATCGGAAGACTGTGTTGGTTTTGGGAGGGTCCTTGGGTGCTCGGACGCTCAACCTTGCGATGCTACACCATATGGTAAACTTGGAAAAAGAAGGGTATCAAGTGCTGTGGCAAAGCGGAAAATTTTATTTCAAGGAGATGGAGTTGGCACTTGCCACTGCAAGATTACCGAATATTCACTTACAAGAATTTATCCGCGAGATGGATCTGGCCTATGCCACAGCAGATGTGATCGTCTCCCGCGCTGGAGCACTTTCTGTTTCTGAACTCTGCTTGGTGGGTAAGCCAGTCATCTTTGTTCCTTCACCGAATGTAGCTGAGGACCATCAAACCAAAAATGCAATTGCTTGTGTGAAGCAGGGCGCGGCAGTACTCCTAGCAGATGCAGATGCGGTCACTAAGTTTAAGGAATACATTGACGATTTGCTTCAGCAGGAGAATAAAGCGAATGCCTTGGCAGAAGCACTAAAAAAGTTGGCAATGCCGGATGCGGCAAACGCCTTGGTACATGAACTAGAACTGCTTCTAAAATGATAGCAAAAGGGATAAATAGCGTATTTTTTCTTGGAATCGGCGGCATCGGCATGAGTGCCTTGGCTCGCTGGTTTAAGCAGGAAGGCTATGCTGTTGGAGGGTACGATAAAACCCCTTCCCCGCTAACAGATACTTTAGTAGCGGAGGGAATGGAAGTTATTTTTACTGATGAGGTTGCGGCTGTTCCGATTCACTACCGGGACCATCCGGAAGAAGTGTTGGTGGTCTGGACTCCAGCAATTCCAAAGGACGCTACCTTGCTTCACTTTTTCCATCAGGGATTTTTAGTAAAGAAGAGAGCTGAGGTATTGGGTATGATTACCAAGGACCAGTACACCATTGCTGTGGCTGGGACGCATGGGAAGACCAGTACCTCGTCTTTAGTAGCCCATTTGTTGAAGGTTGCTGGCAAACCTGTTACTGCTTTCTTGGGAGGAATTACACAGAATTACAACAGCAATCTTATCCTTTCTGGCACATCCAAGGAGGCGCTTGTAGTGGTGGAAGCAGATGAATTCGATCGATCCTTTTTACAACTGCACCCGAATGAAGCGGTGCTGACCAGTGCAGATCCTGATCATCTTGATATTTATGGGGACGAACAAACTATCCTAGAAGGATTCAGACAGTTTTTAAACTTAGTGGATAAAAAGGGAAGGATGTACCTTCAGAGTCATGCTTATTACCGACTAGGTGAATCGGGTATTCCTACCTCCAACCTACGAGAATATGGTCTACGTTCTGATGGGATTCACGCAGAGAACATTATAGCACGACCCAATTCATTTGTATTTGATTATTTCGGAGGAAAGCATCAAATCAAAGGCTTGGAACTAGCAATTCCGGGCTTCCATAATGTGGAAAATGCACTTGTTGCCATCGCCATTGCATTGAACCATGGAGCTAGTGAGTTACAAATTCGTGAAGGGATAAAGTCCTTTCGTGGGGTAAAGCGCCGTTTTGAAATTCATTCTTCGGTGCCTGGCAAAATTTACATCGATGATTATGCCCATCATCCAGAAGAAATAAAGGCTTGTCTAAGCTCGGTACGAGCCATGTATCCTTCTCACCGAATAACGGTGATTTTTCAACCGCATTTGTATACACGTACCCTTGATTTTGCATCGGGATTTTCGGATAGTCTTTCGTTAGCGGATGTGGTTGTGCTTTTACCGATTTATCCTGCTCGTGAGCTTCCTATTCCGGGTGTGGAATCTGAAATGCTTTTGGAAGGCATACAGGCCAGTAAGAAAGTAAGTATCCAAAAATCCGAAGTACTGGAATTCCTTCAAACAAGTTCTCCAGAGGTGGTAGTCACCTTAGGCGCAGGGGACATTGATCGGCTTGTACCAGGTATTGTAGCATGGATCAATTCTAGACCTAACTCCCAAGAGCATGAATAAGGCAAAAGTCAAGAAGGTGTTTGGGATTGTACTAGGCTGTCTGCTGGCAGCAGGATACATTGGGTTTGTAGAAAAGCAAAACTTGGTCAAGACCTATTCGAAAGTAGAGGTGGATTTGGAGGCTGTAAGTGGGGTTTATTTTGTGGATGAAGCGGAAATACGAAGCCTGATAGCTTCATCATTTCCAGAATTGAAACCCGGATTACTCTTGCAAGAAATCCCTTTAAAAGCACTAGAGAATCGTTTGCTTGGGCATCCATTTATTCGATCGGTGGAGGCCTATGTAGATCAGCAGGGGATTGTAAAGTTGAGTTTAACCCAGCATGAACCGATTGCGCGGATAGCAAGGCCGCTGGGAGCAGATGGCTACCTAACGAAGGAAGGCTTGCTAATCGCCACTTCGCCAACGTATACGAGTAGGGTACTCATTCTTCAAGGGGAATACATTGGCTTACTCATGGATCAAGGCAAGTTGGATGACATGCCTGAATTAATGCCTTTGGTTCGGTTTATTACGCAGGATAAATTTTGGAATGCACAGGTAACAGAGCTAGAAGTCAATGCAAGAAATGACATTCGAATTCACCAGCAAGTAGGCAAACAGGTGATAGAATTTGGGGATGCGCTAGATTTTGAAAGCAAGTTTGACCGCTTAAAGGTGCTCTATCAGGAGATATTACCACGAAAGGGCTGGGATGCCTACCAGCGAATCAGTCTAAAATATAAAAATCAAATCGTTTGTGAATAAAGCTTGGATATGGAAAACGACAAACTAATTGTAGGTCTAGACATTGGGACCACCAAAATTTGCGCCATCATTGGTCGTAAAAATGAATTTGGTAAACTGGAAGTTCTTGGAATGGGCAAATCCGTTTCAGATGGGGTGGAGCGTGGGATAGTGACCAATATTGAAAAAACAGTCCACGCCATTGAAAAGGCCGTGGAAGAGTGTGCCAACATGGCGGAGGTGGACATTGCCGAAGTTATTGTTGGAATAGCTGGTCAGCATATTCAAAGCAAAATCATGCATGGAAGCATCATGCGACAGCCCACAGAAGATGAAATAACGGTAGAGGATGTGCAGCGCCTCACTGCTGACATGCACAATATTGTCGTTCCTCCAGGGAACAGCATCATCCACGTAATGCCTCAAGATTATACCGTCGATTACGAAGGAGGAATTAAGGATCCTGTAGGCATGTCAGGAAATAAGCTGGAAGCTGATTTCCACATTATTACGGCCCAGACTACCGCTATCAACAATATCAATAAATGTGTCAAGCGAGCGAATCTATCTTCCAAGCAGTTGATTCTTGAGCCTTTGGCAAGTTCCCTATCCGTCTTAAGTGAAGAAGAAAAGGAAGCCGGGGTATGTTTGATTGATATCGGAGGAGGTACTACGGACATTGCTATATTTTACGAAAACATCATCCGCCATACAGCAGTGATCCCTCTAGGAGGCAACATCATTACTTCAGATATAAAGGAAGGATGTATGCTGATGCAAAACCAAGCAGAATTGTTAAAAACCCGTTTTGGGAAGGCGATTGCTGCCGAGGCCAATCCAAATGAAATTGTATCTATTCCAGGATTGCGGAATAGGGCTCCAAAAGAGATCTCTATTCGCAACCTCGCTTCCATCATTCAAGCACGGATGGAGGAAATCATTGAAATTGTTCAGAATGAAATTATTCAAAGTGGATATTATAAAAAATTAGCAGGAGGAATAGTCCTCACAGGAGGAGGTTCGCAGATGCAATTTATTTCTCAGTTATTTGAGTACATGACGGGTTTGGATACCCGGATTGGCTATCCCAATGAACATCTAGGTAAGTCTGTCCTAGAGGAAGTCAAAAGTCCTATGTATGCCACTACGGTAGGTTTGGTGCTAGCAGGATTCAAGTCCCTAGATACACGAGAAGAGATGTATCAAAATCGCCGAGCTAATGCAGGTGTTAAGCCCAAGCAAGTCCAAGGAAGAGAAGGTTTGTCCAAAGATTTCTTTAAAAGTATCGGAGAGCGCTTGAAAGGGATTATTTCGGATGACATCGGAGACGATTCTACCTACGGATAAACAGCCTTCGATAAAATAATAAATAAAGTACCCCAGCAAAAAAATAATTCACCAATTATAACTATGTCAGATAACATGAAAGATTACAGATTTGATCTCCCCAAGAATCAAAAGTCCATCATCAAGGTCATTGGTGTGGGTGGTGGCGGTAGTAATGCCGTCAATCACATGTATGGCCTAGGAATTAAGGATGTGGAGTTTGTCGTGGTCAACACAGATGCCCAAGCCTTAAAATCTAGCCCTGTACCATTGAGGCTTCAATTAGGAGCAAACTTAACCGAAGGTCTTGGTGCTGGAGCAAACCCAGAACAAGGAAGAAGTGCAGCCTTGGAATCTGAGGAAGAAATTCGCGAACTGCTTGCAGACAACACTAAAATGGTCTTTATCACTGCCGGTATGGGCGGAGGTACTGGCACTGGTGCTGCTCCGATTGTAGCTCGAATTGCCAAAGAGTTGAATATCCTTACTGTGGGTATAGTAACGGCCCCCTTTATGTTTGAAGGGAAAAAGAAAATGGCTGTTGCACAAGCAGGTATCGAGTCCCTTCGTGAAAATTGCGATACTGTCTTGGTAATACTCAACGACAAGCTTCGTGAGATTTATGGCAATTTGGCCATCCGTACGGCATTCAGCAAAGCGGATGATATTTTAAGTACTGCAGCGCGATCTATTGCAGAAATCATCACCATCCACCAGGATGTAAACGTAGATTTTGAGGATGTGAAAACTGTGATGAAGGATGCCGGTGCAGCAGTAATGGGATCTGCTACCGAAGAGGGTGAAGGCCGAGCCATTCGTGCAGCTGGAGCAGCAATCTCTTCTCCTTTACTTAATAATGTGGATATCAAAGGAGCCCAAAAAATCTTGCTTTCCATTATGTCTGGTGAAGACGAGGAACTATCGATGGACGAGCTAAGCGACATCACGGAATACATCCAAGAAAAAGCTGGTGATAATGCAGAAGTAATTTTTGGTCAGGGAATTGATCCTGAATTGGGAAGCGCGATTCGTGTAACAGTCATTGCGACAGGATTTGAAATGGACCGCCTTTCTGTGGCTCCAAGAACGAGTTCTAATGCAGCTCCGGTTTCTGCTTTTGCTTCTCCAATTCCAGTGGCACCCGTAGCCCCAGCTCCCTCTACAGAACAAATCAAAACAGTCATTAATCTTGATTCAGGAAAATCTGAGCAAGTAAGAGAGGAACCAATTTCTGGAGGAGCTTCCTTTTCCTTTTCCTTTCCAAAAGCTCCAGCTGTAGTGACGACTCCGACAAGTGAAGAGGAAAATATAGAGGAGGAAGAGTTTTCTTTCGAAATTCAACCTGTAATGGAGACGCCAATTCCTGTGGCAGCAGCTCCAATTGTGGAGGATGAAACCATAGAGGAAGAAAAAATCGTGCATAACCTCTATCAGGAGCATGAAGCACCAGCCACTTCAAATACGTTGGTTCAAGAACAGCCTGTTACTCCCGTCTTTGGAAATGACTACTACGAGCAAATGAAGTTACGAGCAATTCAACGTGCACATGAGCGTTTTGAGAAATTGAAAGGAGGGCGTTCGTTTCCAACTTCTTCAGATGATTTAACTGAAAAAATGGAGGTACCTGCCTACCAGCGCAAGAACGTAGTACTCAATGAGCCACAGCATAGTTCAGAATCAACGCTAAGCAGATTCAAACTCAATGAGGAGAACGAGATTTTGGGAAATAATCGATTCTTGCACGACAACGTGGACTAAGCCCTAAAAGTCGAGCAGCATGTCTGCCTGGGTATGTAGTAGTTCTACATACAGCCTGTTGGTGAGCAGGTTATCTGACATATTTTGCTCTATTTTAGCCAATTTAGGCTTGAGAGCAAGAACATGCATACCCAAGTAATGGAAGATGTCGGTGAGGTGGCTCATAGCGATGCCACCCCCGCCAATTCCTGACGAAAGCCCTACCAAAGCACACTTTTTATTTAAGAACGAATTGGGATAGGTCATCCCGTCAATGAATGTTTTGAGAATCCCCGGAAAGGACCCATTGTATTCCGGTACGATAAATACATACTTTTTTCCTTCTTTTACCCGGTCATGAAAGGCATTGAACTCTGGGTTTTTTCCATTGTTTTCAAATAAGGCGGTTGCCGTAAAATCTGCAGGCAAATCCGAGATACAAAGAATTTCAGCTTCTACTCCCTTTTCTTTTAAGATAGTCTGGTAAATGGAAGCGAGCGTACTCGAAACTGAATTTTTACGGTTGGTGCTGACAATAATTTTAATCATTGAGGGGGATTTTATCACCTTTATACACACAAGTCCCCTTAAAAGTTCGAACAAATAACTAAAAAACTATCTTTGGTTTAGTGAACAAAATTTTAAATGGACTACAAAGAGCAAGTAGAACTGGCTACGGCCTACATACAAGGAATCTATTCTGACCAAGTAGCAATCGGGATTATTTTAGGTACTGGACTCGGAAATTTGGCTTCCCAGATCGAGGTGGACTTAGAAATCCCCTATCAGGAGATTCCTCATTTTCCGCTTTCTACCGTAGAAAGCCACAGCGGCACCTTACTTTTTGGCCGTTTGGGAGGGAAAAAAGTGGTGGCCATGAAGGGGCGCTTCCATTATTACGAAGGGTATTCTATGAAGGAAGTTACCTTTCCGATTCGAGTGATGCGTTTGCTGGGTGTACAAACCCTATTCATATCAAATGCTTCTGGAGGACTAAATCCCAACCAGGAGGTTGGCGAGGTGATGGTTATTTCGGATCACATCAATTTATTTCCTGAAAACCCCCTTCGAGGAAAAAACTACGAAGCTTGGGGGCCACGATTCCCGGACATGAGTGTGCCCTATTCCCCACGATTGATTGACTTGGCCTTGCAGATTGCGCATGAAAAAGGCCTCAAGCTGCACACAGGTGTCTATTGTGGAGTGGAGGGTCCAAACTTGGAAACACCTGCTGAATACAATTACCTGCGCACCATCGGAGGAGATGCAGTAGGTATGAGCACCGTACCTGAAGTACTGGTAGCTTGCCACGCTGGGATGGAAGTATTTGGCATATCAGCGATTACCGATTTGGGTGTTGAAGGTAAGATCCATCAAGTAACCTTAGATGACGTGCTTGCAGCCGCTGCTAAGGCTACCCCCCAGATGAGTCAGATTTTAGCCGAATTGCTACGTAGGATGTAGGCAATACTATAGTTTTTTGCCCCAGAGGGAGTTTGTCCCGAGGGATTGAGGGGTAATTTGTGAATAGAATAAAAGGTAAAAGAAAACGTGCACTTCGGAGCTGGGCAATTTCTAGAATTTTTTTAGGTTTATTTCGCTCCTCTGGAGCTCAGGGTGCTTTTTTGGATTTCTCTACTAGTATCATTTTGCTCCTCCGGAGCAGTTACATTCACCTGGCAAAGGAGCTATATAGGATGACAAGTAGCCAAAGATAGCAATAGTGGAAGTTTACTACGATGAGCTGTCGTCTGTTGACCGTCGATAGTTGCATGATTTACACTTTTTTAAGCTACTGGTAGAATTGCGGATAATTAAAGTTGATTATTTCTTCATACCCATGTAATCCACCACAAGGTAACTCAAGGCGCGGACACCGAGCATAAATCCACTTTCGTCCAGATAGAAGTCAGGCGTGTGATGGGAAGGGGTTTTGAGGGGATCAGCACCTGGCTTCATTCCACCTAAGAACACAAATACGCCTGGTTTTTCTCTTTGGAAAAAGCTGAAGTCTTCTGAGCCAGTCATTGGGTCCATCAAGATCAAATTTTCTTTTCCTGCGGCAGCATGGAGCGAAGGAAGCATTTTGGCAGTTAAGGCCTCGTCATTGACAGTGGCGGGGTAAAGCTTGAGGATATTGACTTCGGCCTTGGCACCTGCACTTTCGGCGATATTGGTGGCGATTTCATTGATTCTGCGGTGTACGAGTGCTTGTTGATCGTCTCCAAAGGTGCGGATGGTACCGATGAGTTCTACTTTTTCAGGAATAATGTTGTGGCGAATACCGCCGTGGATGGCACCTACGGTGACTACGGCTGGGTTTTGGGTGACATTGACGCTGCGGGAGAGGATCGTTTGCAGGCCAGTGATGATCTGTGCGGAAGTGACAATGGGGTCCACACCAGACCAAGGGGAGGCGCCGTGGGCCTGAGTGCCCAATACGTTGATGCCAAGGATATCTACTGCTGCCATCGTTGGGCCTGGACGGTAACCGATTTTGCCAGCTTCTATCTGTGCCCAGATGTGTAAACCAAAAATGGCATCCACATCTTTCATGACGCCTTCCTTCACCATCAGTTCGGCTCCTGCCATAGGGACATCGGATACCCCTTCTTCTGCGGGTTGGAAGATAAACTTCACCGAACCTTCCAATTGATTTTTATGTGCTGCCAATACTTCGGCTACCCCCATCAAGATGGCGGTGTGGGAATCGTGTCCACAGGCGTGCATCACACCTGTTTGCTGTCCATTGTAGGTAGCTGTGACAGTAGACTTGAAAGGCAGATCTACTCTTTCTGTTACTGGGAGAGCATCCATATCGGCACGAAGAGCTACCATCGGTCCGGGTTTGCCGCCACGAAGAATGCCTACTACACCTGTTACCGCTACATT
>JALRIY010000082.1 GCA_023255285.1 Algoriphagus sp. | reverse complement strand
TAAATTGACTGATGCTAGTGCAAACCTTTCCATTAAGTGGGAACAAACACGTGTAGAATTCACCATTCTGACCGAGGTAGACTCAATTGTCATGGCAGATATCAAAAAGCAAGTAATTGATGCCCAATCGACTAATCCTGCCTTACTTTACCAAGCAGCAAATTATTACTTCACCACCAATAAAGACCTTGGCCAAGCTTATACCTGGATCAAACAATCTACGGTTGCTGATCCAAAATATTGGACCTTGCACCTACAAGCAAAAATTGAAATGAGTCTTGGCAAAAGGACTGAAGCTTTGGAGTCCGCTAGCAATTCTAAGAAATTAGCCGAAGAAGGCAAAAATATAGATTATGTGGGGTTAAATGATCGCTTGATCAAATCCATTAAATAAACAAAAAAAGAAGCCTTCGATTACTCGAAGGCTTCTTTTTTTGTTTATTAATCAATTAGTCTTCAAGCGAATTCTTGTTAACTAAAGTACCAATTCCGAACTGCATAATTAGCCCAAACAAAACCACTGCAAGGCAACCAATGACATTGTACCAAAGAAAACCAATGTCCCAATGAATTCCAAAAAGTCCTTCTCCATTGAAAAAATGAACGACCAAAATTAAGGCTTGTGAAAATAAAGCCCCTAAGAATACGGCTCGCCCCTTGATCCATTTAATAAAAAAACCAACCACAAATATTCCTAAGATTGTTCCATAAAATAAAGATCCCAATAAGTTTACAGCTTGAATTAAATTTTCAAACAAGGAAGCATAGGTGGCAAAAAGAATTGCACCCAAACCCCAGAAAGCAGTGAATATTTTAGATGAAATTACATAGTGAGATTCGGAACCTTCTTTTTTTACCGAACGCTTGTAAAGGTCAACAGTAGTCGTATTGCCGAGTGCATTCAACTCAGAGGAAGAAGAGGACATAGCGGCAGCAAAAATCACAGCAAACAGTAAACCTACCACACCTTTGGGCAAGTAATCCATCACAAAACGCATAAATACATAATCTGTATCTCTAGTTTCTGTCTCAGGATCGTAGGTAAGTAGCAAGGATTTTACATCTTCTCGGATTTTCTGTTGTTCGGACTTCAAACTTTTCAAAGTACTGGTCAGCACTTCCGTGGATCCCATTTTGTCTTGATTGATTGACGTCAAGAGATGTGTATAAATCTGCTTGGAAGAATCAAAATTTGCTTGGTAAGTTTGTTCCAATTGAACAAATTCTGATCCATATTCACTTTGCCGTAGAGCTTCCGTTTGTACCCGATTGAAATGTACTGGTGGGGTTACAAATTGATAAAAAACAAAAACTAAAACCCCGATGAAAAGAATTAAAAACTGCATGGGAATCTTTAAAAATCCATTCATCAACAATCCTATTCGACTTTGAGTCAAGGTTTGACCCGAAAGATACCTTTGGACCTGACTTTGATCGGTACCAAAATAACTCAAAAATAAAAAAACAGCTGCGGTCATTCCAGACCAAAAGGAATAACGATCTGCTACGTCAAATTCAAAGTTGACCACATTCAGTTTGTCCATCTTTCCTGCCACTTGCAATGCCTCCTGCAATGAAATAGGCAATAGTTGAATTACCATTACCCCTGCCAAAAGCATCCCACCCATCATGACTGCCATTTGCTGCTTTTGGGTGATTGAAACCGCTTCAGTTCCTCCTGATACGGTATACCCTATAACCAACACCCCTATAAACAGATTAGTCCATGTAAGATTCCATCCCAATAAAGTGGATAAGATTATTGCTGGGGCATAAATCGTTATGCCTGCTGCAAGCCCTCGCTGCACGATAAATAACAAGGCGGTAAGGGTCCTAGTTTTTAGGTCGAATCGGTTCTCTAAATACTCATAGGCTGTATAGACCTTCAACTTGTAATAGATGGGGACAAAACTCACCGAGATAACGATCATAGCTACTGGCAAGCCAAAATAAAATTGGATAAAGCGCATTCCATCCTCATAAGCCTGTCCTGGAGTACTTAAAAAAGTGATAGCAGAGGCTTGGGTAGCCATAATGGAGAGCCCAATTGTCCACCAATTCGCTGTGTTTCCCTTGAGGTAGGTTTCTAAACTTTTTTTTCCACGGGTTTTGTAGATACCATAAACAACGATGGATACCAATGTCAGAAATAATACAATCCAATCTAAATTACTCATGAATACGCACGGGTTAACCAGTACATCAAGGCAATCAAGACTACCAGACTACCCATTAGCGCAAGGTATATTTTGTACCATTGAATTTGTTTTTCTTCCATTTTACTGCTCAATCAAATTGATAAATAGTTTGATTGCTCCAGGCACACCTGCTGGTAATTGTCTAAAAAATGATAATCCAGTATATACGTAGGTTCCTTCTCCATATTTGGCTGTAATCAACCCTCCTTTATTTGACTGCTCACCAGGATCCTGTAGCATCAAGGGACTTTGGTAACGCTCGTCAATTTGGGTAGCGAAATATAGTCCTCGCTCCTGCACCCAACCCTCAAAATCTTTTTGCTCGATGGGATTTGGATAGGAAAATAAGGAGTGGTTTGCCTCAAATTGTACCGGAGAACCTTCTACCGTCACCCGATCACGGCCAATCAGGAAGGGATAGGGACCAAGCGTCTTAGTAACTAGTGGCGAACTGGTAGCGTATTGGATAATAAGATTTCCTCCAGCACGTACATATTCCATCAAAATAGACTGGTAAATAGCCAAGTCTTCGTTGGTGTTGAACCCACGGATGCCCACTACAATAGCTTTAAATTGACTTAAAAAATCGAGGTGAAAGTCATCTTTTCCTAGAAACCTTAAGTCATAACCCAATGCAGATAAAACCTCAGGCACTTCATCACCAGCGCCAACAAGGTAACCTATCCTCTCCCCTGACACCTTCCAATCCGCTTGAATAAGCGATAATGTGGTAGGTGTGAAATAAGTCAATTTAGGAAGGTGTGGGTAGGAAATGGTCTGTGTAGATTGATCAAAGACCTCGCCAGACACCGTAGTATACCGTGCACGTACTACTTTTTGACTTGCCTTGTCCCCACTAAGGAAAATAACCTTGTAAATACGCTGTTTTTGACCAGGTAATTCCTCTAAACTTTCTATGGTATACTGATCCCCAGTTAATCCTTCAAAATCTAGGCTGCCCTCAAGCAGCGTATTTCTGAATTTGACGGTTACAGAAACTGTTGCATCTGCCCCTTCGACCAAAAAAAGGACCTCTTTGGATAAAGAAACATCTACTTCAGGAACCATAGTAAATGGCTCTTTTATTTCTCCAACTACAGGATCATTGTACTTGTATTCCAAAGGTAACTCTAGTGAAAAGGTCTCTCCACCTAGAGTAAAACTAAGTATTCCTCCCACCTTGGGAAGTTCATAGGGCATTCCAATCTTTTCTTGGCTAGCAACCTGAAATAAGGCATTCTCTACTGGTTTTTGAAGCCAATAAGGTTGAGAAAGCATTTCATCTTCATGTAATATTAGTGGTATGGCCATCCGAATCGGTTCGTTTGCGGTGGCATCCTTATTTGCATGATGTGAATCATCATACACCTTAAGTGAAATAGCTGAAACGGCTGTTTTTGAGGGATTGGTGAATATTAATTCAGTTGAAACCTGCTCTCCGGGGTAGCCAAATTCTTTTGAGGCTAGAAACTCCATTTTTAAGCCCATGACTTGAAAAATAAGTTCATCCAACTTTTCAACCTTCTCGATCACCCAAGGAGCAGAAAGGTGAAGTTCTAAAATTGATTTTCTCAGAGCTAGCAGCTGTGGAATATGCTGATCAGGCTGGCTAAAATTGAAGGTATTAATTAGTTCATCCAATCTACGTATAACTTCTTTTCCTCCAGAAAGCTGCTCCCATCGGCTGGTCAAATCTTCAAAAGGAGAAAGATTATAAGTTTCACCATCAACTTGTTCGAGGTAGTCTTTTGCATTGCCGGATCCTGCTGTGGAACCAAAGCCTTGTGATTTATGCATCGTGCGACTGTCAGCTGCAAGCTGATGGTAGGTTTTTCCCAACAAGGGATTGTAGCCACCTACTTCCATCACGTAATAACGCTTGCCTGATTCAGGTTCAAACTCACCACGAAAATTGTACGCATTAAAAAATAGACGTTTGGCTTGCCAAGGCTTTACATAGGATAGTTGCTCTGGATATGCAGTGGGATTCCCTGCTAGGGCAAATGCTTCTCCAGCTAAAATTGCAGAGGTAGTATGGTGGCCATGGGTAATTCCGGGAGTGGTATTGAAGCGTGTAATAATGATATCCGGTTGAAATCTGCGAATCGCCCAAACTACATCCGCCAAGACTTTTTCTTTGTTCCAATTTTGGAACGTTTCGTCAGGAGATTTACTGTAACCAAAATCAAGAGCACGAGTGAAGTACTGCTTCCCTCCATCTATTTCTCTAGCTTTGATCAATTCTTGGGTACGGATTTGGCCCAATTCAATTCCTAATTCTTTACCGATCAAATTTTGACCTCCATCGCCACGGGTAAGACTCAAGTAAGCTACTGAAGCATGCTCCCCATTGGCTAGGTAGGCAATTAATCGTGTGTTTTCATCATCTGGGTGCGCAGCCACATAGAGTACCCGCTTGGTCTCTCTCAATTGTAGCAACTGATGGTACAATTGAGAGGAAGGTAGAGACTGCCCGAAAGAAGTCGTACTAAAAAAGAAAAACAAAAAAAAGTACTGTATGTACCTGAATTTTAATGAAAGCATATGTGGATAGAACAATTAATGCAAACTAAATCAATTCAATACCAAATAAAATTGATTTTTGATGAATTCACGGAAAATTGTCCAAACTAATTTGTATCCTTACTAAGTTATTAAAATAAAAAAAAAGGCCGGATATCCCGGCCTTTATTGGAGCATTTCCACAATCATTAATTCTCTTGCCAGTTAGCACCTAGTATAGCAGCAATTTTTTTATCCATAGCACTTGCTTCAGCAGTATTCTTTAGGCGAGTATGCACTTGGAATAAAATAATCATAATGTCCGTATTATCTGGCTTAATTTCCAAGGCCTTTGTGAAATAAGGAACCGCCTGCTTGTAAAGATCATCAGCCTGAGAACCCATTTCTTTAGATCTCTTCTCCCACTCGGCATCAGAAAGTGAGTTCAGCTCAGCAAGAATACTTCTTGACTTTTCAAGCATCAAAGCGCCAGTGTAATAGTTTCCTTCAAAGAAGTTAGGGTCTACTTCTACCGATTTCTTATAATCAACTAAAGCAGCTTCTAAATCACCCCCTTGTTCTTTTAAGTAACCAGATCTTAAAAGTAAACCAGGATTATTTGGATCGTTTGTTAAAGCCTCATTGATTTGGGCCATTGCTTCATCCATTTTATTCAATTGGAGAAGCAACTGAATTTCATATTCTGCCAAAACTTTATCCTCTGGATACTCTGAACGGGCCTTAGTAACCAATTCAAAAGCAGCTTCTGGATTTTTTTCCTCAGTACTTAAAATCTGCACCATGAAGTAGTATGCATTGGTTTTGTTATAGCTAGGCAATTCAAAAAGGTAGCCAAAATGCTTTTTAGCATCTTCAAATCTTCCCAAATCGTTTGCGAGGAATCCAGCGTTGTAATGAATCGTTGAATCAGTTTTGTCTATTTCACCAGCGAGATTGAAAAACTCGTAAGACATTTCCATATCATCCTCGTTGTATCTTTCTAAAGCTTTGTCGAAAGAAATATTTTTCAAGGTAATTAGGGAATAGGGTCTTAGGTTATCAGGAATTCCTGGAAGTTCTTCCGCATATACTTCTTTACCTACAGCGGAAGTGGCATTACTTCCTGCCATTTCAAAAGTAGTATTGAATGTTTCCAATGCCAGATTTCCTGTTGCTAAAGTTTCCATAGTGTTTGAGGAATCTCGTGCAAAAATCTTTGTATGGATTTGGGCCTTCACTAGAAAAGTAGCTGGATCGCCACTGGTCTCAGGATTGGTAATGGCAGCATCTATAGCTGTTAATGCAGCTTCTAAATTGCCCGATTTAAACCCTTTTTCAGCCTCTTTTACTACTTTTTTTTGTCCAAAAGCAAGGGTGACGGTCGCGACCATTGCTAGTGATAGAACGAGCTTTTTCATTCGTGTTTTTTGTTAGGTATTGTTATTCAGTTGATTCTATGGGTGATTCGGGTGACTCGGGTGATTCCGTTATTTCAGTGGAGTCGGTGACAATATCGGAAGATTCTGAAAGTTCTTCCTCCTCTCTAGAGATTTTTTCTACCGAAGAAATTTCATCCCCTTCTCCGACTTTAATTAAACGTACGCCTTGAGTAGCTCTTCCCATAACGCGTAATTCGTCCATGGAAATTCGGATAGTGATACCAGATTTATTAATAATCATTAAATCATCCGTATCAACAACTTCTTTTATCGCAACCAATACCCCGGTTTTATCCGTGACATTCATGGCTTTAACTCCCTTGCCTCCCCTATTGGTAATTCGGTATTCATCTAGGTCCGAACGTTTTCCGTATCCCTTTTCAGAAACTACCAATAGTGTTGCATTTGGCTCAGATGCACAAACCATGCCAATTACAAAATCAGACTTATCGGTGAGCGTAATTGCCTTCACTCCTGTGGCTGTTCGACCCATCGGACGTACGGCAGACTCATGGAAGTGAATCGCTCTTCCTGATTTAGCAGCAATGACAATGTGCTGATTGCCATTGGTTTTAGCCACATGCACCAATTGATCGTCCTCTCTGAAATTTAAGGCAATGATACCATTGGTTCTAGGTCTAGAATATTGCTCCAAAGTGGTCTTTTTTATTACCCCTTGCTTCGTCACCATCACCAGGAAATGATTGTTGATGTAGTCCTGATCTTCCAAGTTTTCAACCTGAATGATGGATCGGATTTTATCGTCCTGGGTAATGTTAATTAAATTTTGAATAGGTCTACCCTTGGAGGTTTTGGATCCTTCTGGAATAGCATAGGTTTTGAGCCAGAACAACTTGCCTTTATCAGTGAAGATCAACAGGTAGTTGTGTGTAGAGGCGGTAAATAAGTACTCTGTCCAATCGTCTTCCTTGGTACTCACCCCTTTGGATCCAATCCCTCCTCGCCCTTGAGTACGGTACTCAGTCAAAGCAGTACGCTTGACATATCCCTGGTGGGAAACAGTGATCACTACTTCCTCGTTTGGAATCATGTCCTCGTAACTGAAATCTTCAGCATTGTGCTCGATTTCGGTACGACGATCATCTGCATAGCGATCTCTCATTTCTTGGAGCTCAGTTTTGATGATCTCCATTCGCTTTCCTTCGTCTGCTAGAATAAATTTCAACTCCTCAATAAGCGCCATGATTTCCTTGTACTCGGCAATGATTTTTTCACGCTCCATGCCAGTAAGGCGTTGCAGACGCATATCAAGAATTGCTCGTGCTTGAATTTCGCTCAAATCAAAACGCTCCATCAATCCATTTCGGGCTGTTTCTGGATCGGCTGAACTTCTAATCAAGGAAATCACTTCGTCCAAATGGTCCAAAGCAATTAAATATCCTTGCAAAATATGAGCACGTTTCTCGGCTTCTTTCAATTCAAATTCTGTCCGACGTACAACCACCTCGTGGCGGTGAGCTACGTAGTGAACGATCAAATCCTTCAGATTCAAGGTTTGTGGACGCCCTTTTACCAAGGCCACATTATTCACCGAGAAAGAAGTTTGCAAGGCAGTTTGCTTGTAAAGGTTATTTAAAACCACACTAGAGACAGCATCACGCTTCAATTCATATACGACACGCATTCCAGATCGATCTGACTCATCTCGAATGGCGGATATTCCATCTATTTTTTTCTCATTGATCAATTGGGCAGTCTTTTCGACCATGTTTGCCTTATTGACCATGTAAGGGATTTCGGTGATGACAATCATCTCCTTGCTGCCTCCTTCTTTGGTTTCAATATTAGCCTTGCCACGAACGACAATACGGCCTCTACCTGTTTCAAAAGCAGCTTTTACCCCATTGTAACCATAAATGATTCCCCCAGTCGGAAAATCTGGTGCAATGATAAAATTCATCAATTCCGCAACGGTGATTTCCTTATTGTCAATGTAGGCAATGATTCCGTCGATGACCTCTCCCAAATTGTGAGGAGCCATGTTCGTAGCCATACCCACTGCAATCCCGGAAGCCCCATTCAAAAGAAGTGCAGGCACCTTTGCAGGCAATACCGTGGGTTCTTTTAAGGAATCGTCAAAATTGAATTGGAAGTCTACGGTTTCTTTGTTGATATCTACCAAGAGCTCCTCAGCAATACGCTTGAGACGCGCCTCCGTGTAACGCATTGCTGCTGCATTATCCCCATCGACTGAACCAAAGTTACCTTGTCCATCGACAAGCGTGTAGCGTAAGGACCAATCTTGGGCCATACGAACCATCGTTTCGTACACAGCTGAATCACCATGAGGGTGGTACTTTCCCAATACCTCACCAACGATTCTTGCTGACTTCTTATGTGGTTTGTTGTGTAATACACCGAGTTCCTGCATTCCATAAAGAATACGTCTGTGAACTGGTTTGAGTCCGTCTCGGACATCTGGAAGTGCTCTGGAAACAATTACCGACATCGAATAATCGATGTAGGCACCACGCATTTCCTCTTCAATGTTAATTGGAATGATATGCTCGTTTTCTCCTTGGGCCATATACTACGTACTGTATCGTAAATTGAGGTGGCAAGATAGTAAAAAGCGAGCGGGAATAAAACCTAGTTAGTCATCCTTATCCTGCATATTTTTTATCAGTACCACTGCCCTATTTTTCGATTCTGCAAATTAAAAATCGAACTACCTCTGTATTCAATCCCATTGTGTCGGTGCTTCATCACCACCCCACAACCATTGATCTTACAACGTTTGGTTCCCGGTACCTTCATGGTTATCCCTGCTTGCAACGAATACATCGCTTGGTCCATTGGAAATGGGGAAAAATCGGAAGAACCATTTACAAAAGAACGCTGCATGTATTTCCCTTTCATAAAAATAGACGCATACTCAGAAAGCTGATACCCAAGCCGGATTACCCCAGCATAGGTAAATTGATTGGATAAACTGCTTAAATTAGCTTGATAGGTAGTGGCCAACTGCTGCTTTTTTTGAATCAGGTTCAATTGACCTACCTCACCTTCCACACTGACGGTCCATGGATAATTTTGACGAATGCGTTGATTATACTCTCTTTGCATCCGCATCTTCAAATCTGGGTTTGCTTGGTTAAATCTCTTGTATTTTTGTTTAAGTAAAAATCTACGTCGTGTAGCATCGAACAACACTAATCCTAAGGAAGCATAGTAATTTGTGGCTTGAATGCTTGTGCCTTGAAGTGCAAACT
>JALRIY010000081.1 GCA_023255285.1 Algoriphagus sp. | reverse complement strand
ACTTTGTTGACATGAATAAAAGTAGGCATCAGTTGCAAGGAAAGTTTCTCATTTACTTTTCGGGCAATCAACACCTGATTCCAATAAGAATACCGCTCTACGTTGCTGTCAAACTTCATACTTGAACCAGATTCCATGACATAACCCGATGGCATGGTATTAATTCCCCAGCCCGCCATAGCTGTCACCGTCAGTGGAAATTTATTGGATTGACGAAACACCTTGTATTTAGTGTATAGGTCGTAGGTTTTCTCAAGCGAACTTCGACCGGCTCCTACCAACCACCTGTCTGTTAATCCATACTCCAACCCTAAACGAATTTTAGCTTCATCAAGTCCGAAGAAATTGGCAATAAAGCCTGAATTCACAGCTCCAAAACGATGGGAAATCCAAAAATTGAGATGATTTTTGGAAATAGTTTCAATCGTTTGTCCATTAATTAAGCGAGAGGCCTTAAATGTTGCTAGGGTGAAGGTTGGCTCTTTTGCTTGCTCTTCATCCAGCATACTCAACAAGTCATCCTGCGCTTGCATTGAGTTATAAAAACTTGAGCCTAAAAGCACAAAGACGCTCAATAAAAGACCAAAAAGTCTATTTTTTTGTGTATTTACCTCAATCATACCGTCACTTTTAGTAGCGTACCTTCTAGAAGGGTGGGGTAACTTTTTAACCCTTTAGACCCATTTGAATTTAGACCTTTACCCGCGGCATCAAATCTTGCTCCATGCGCAGGACAATAAAATTCACCCGAGTTGTAAACTACTTGTCTTTTCCCCTCGTGAGAACACACTTGAGTGACTGCTGCAAATGCAGATTCACTTACTCGTGCAATCACAATCCCACTCACGATTACGTAATTTCCAACCGTGTTGAGTTTAGAGTAGGTAGCCGAAGTTAAATCAAGTAACAATTCATTTCCTGTTCCACCTGTATCCGTAGTAGGGTCCATGCTTTCATTAACACAACTGCTTAAACCAGACGCTGCACAATAAACAGCAAAAAGAGATGCTCCTTTTAAGCCTAGACTTTTCAAAAACTCCATTCGGTTCATTTTTTCGTTCATCAGTATTTTTATTTTAGTTGAGTTCAAATGTAAACTGGACAATCTTTCTTAAATCTTAGCGGAATCTTAAGATTTTCTAAATGTGAGGCAGGCTACTAAATCCCATAGTAAGGAAAAAAGAGCATGTGAATCCCAATAAAGGAGAAACAAAAAAAGGGAAGAAAAAGTCAAGCCCTCCCCTTCTTTTTTACATTTTTTTTAAAAATGCTTACTGCACTTAATGAAGCTATATCACGTCCTACTTTTTAGTGAAATCAAAATTCAAGAGTGCGTTGATAATAAATCCAGTATTGGATTGAAATGCATTCTTACCTTGTATCAATCTTCCGTATTGAGCAGTTTGATTTAAGTAGCCGCCATCTAGTTTAAAAGTATTTGTGAAGCGGTAACCAAGTAAAATCCCAATTCGATTTTGATCAAAAATATTTTGGTTTACATTTTTTCCAAAACCAATAAACACTTCGTCATAAATCGCCAAGTAAGGGGTCCTATCCTTTATTTCATTGCCTTTCAAGGGGATTTGCATGCGAACTAAATAACGCATCCGATGTAGCAGAGGGAAACTAGTCTCCCGGTCAGCTGTGGCATCGCTGTATTTCCCAACAAACCGTTGCTCCAACATAAATCGATGCGAGAAATCCACTTTACCAACCTTTTGAGCAAGCTGAATCATTTGGAAAATGCGGTGCTCGGTGTATTGTTTTCCAAACCCATTGATAGGGAACTCACCGTACGGGAAAGTCTCTATCCAGCCGTATCCTACCCGAAGTTGGGCGGAGGGATGAAGTGAATAATTCAATCCTACACGGAACAAACTTTGTTGCCAATCTTTAATTACATCTGTTCTTCGAAATTGATATTCAGAATGAATTCCAAATTTATCTGACAATTTGAAGGTTCCGGAATACGCATACCAACCGATTTGATTGGCGGTATTTAGCCGATTATTTTGGCCAAAAGAAGGCGATGGAGCAAGGAAAAAAAAGAGGCTCACCGCGAAGAGGTAGTGTTTACAAGTCATTTTTTTAGAGCTGGATTTGTTCTATGAAAGTAGGGTGATGACTAGAACCTACTTCTAATCATCCTCCTACCTCCGATAGGTTGTATTTAATTAACCATTTTTTTAGGGATTAAATTGCTTTGCGAGCGGCTAGCACATGATTGGAAACAGGCTTATGATTGTCTAAACCTACAATAGTCACACTTCCTCCAGTTTCTTGATACGCTTCTTGAAATCGGTGGAGGTTCTCCATGACTGAATGATCTACCAATTTGGTGTTTTTGAGATCAATGGTTACCTGAAAACCAAACGGTATTTCTTCCAACTTCCTTTTTATTCCCAAATAATTAGAAAAAATAGCTGATTTATCTATTTCTACGAGGTAATGGTTTCCATGAAATGAAACCACTGTAGGAGCGTTTAAAAAGGAAGAAATTGGAGTTCCATTGGCCAGGTGAATGATCATTTTTAAGACTACCCCTGCTGCAATACCTACCAATAAATCTTCTACTAACGTAAAGAAAATCGTAACCAGAAAAATGGCAAGTTGCTCTTTTCCTATTTTAAAGGTATGTACAAACTCTTTTGGATGTGCCAATTTGATCCCCACGGATATCAGCATTGCGGCAAGCGCCGCATTTGGAATCATTTCAATCACAGGCGTAGCCAGTAACACAAATGCCAATAAAAATACACCATGAAAAAAATTGGCCCAGCGGGTCTTTGCACCCTGATTTACGTTGGCAGAACTTCTAGCTACTTCTGAAATCATAGGCAATCCACCTAAAAATGCACTCACCATATTTCCAAAACCTACAGCGATCAAGTCTTTGTTGGTATTGGACTTTCGTTTATAGGGATCTACCAAATCTATTGCCTTAACCGTCAATAAAGATTCTAAAGAGCCCACCAATGCAAACATGATCACATATTTGATAAATACGCCAGCTTTAAATACGCCTGAAAAATCAACATTTAAAGATAGGCTTTGAATGAAGTCTCCAATATGGAGCAAGGCATAGGGAGGTTCGGTATGGGCAAAATCCATGGCCAACTCCGAAGGAATGGCTACAATTAAAACCATAAGTGGCGCGGGAATCTTACCCAAGGTAAATTCTTTTAAGTAGGGCCAACCTAGCATTATTGCTAGGCTATACACCCCTATTAAAGTCGCTTTAGGGTCAAAATTTGACAAAAAAGTAGGCAGGGAAGTAATCATGGAAACCGTACTTAACCCCTTGTATAATTCGGGGTCAACATCCAAGAATACTGGGATTTGTTTGATGATGATAATAATCCCTATGGCTGCCAACATACCATGTATGGCGGAAAGCGGAAAAATATCCACCAATTTCCCAAACTTAAGTACTCCGAAAAGGACTTGCACCAATCCAGCCACTACCATAGCCCCTAAGGCAAGCTTCCAGCCTAACTCTCCTCCACCAAATGCAGAAACTGCGCCTGCTACTACCACAATTAACCCTGCAGCGGGACCTTTGATGGTCAACCGTGAACCAGAAATCAGACTTACCAGGATTCCTCCAATAATAGCAGTAACCAAACCCATAATAGGAGGAAAATCAGAAGCCTTGGCAATCCCCAAACTTAGGGGCATGGCTAATAAAAAGACGACAAACCCTGCCGTAGCATCTGTTACAAAATTTTCTTTGAAACCAGCCCAACCGTCTTTGGGCAGTGTTGATTTAAGTGTTGTTTTCATCTGTATAGTAGGACTTTCGCCCCCTGTTAGTGTTGAAATTAAAATGAATTACGAGTTGTTTATTGACTTCAGAAGGTCCGAATCGTCAAAGTTGGAATGGACTCCAAAAAAAATCCTTGTAAAGATTCTTACAGCAGCTACTCCTTCCATGACAAAGGCTAAAGCGGCTATAAAAGCAAGTACGAATTGATCTTCATGGATGTGACTAAAAAGGAGGTCTTCTCCAATGAAGGTCGGGGAGATAGGGAAGCCAATGAGTCCCAATACTGCTAATAAGAATAGAAAGGCTACTACTGGATGCTTTCTTACATTTCCTCGGTAGGTATACAACCCAAGGTCTCCGTAAAGCTTTATCATCCAACGAATCAACATCCAGCCTAAAGCCCCAAAAAGCACCACCCCACTCAGGTACATACTGATCTCTGACAAAGCAAAATTTTCATTTTCTGCAATCGCAAGAACCATCCAAAAATGATTCATCCATAACATCGTCCAGGCCAATCGAATGGACCTGCGCTCAGTAAAGGATTTCAATACCATGAGCAAGGCTACAAAGGCAAAGACTGCCGGTAAAATTTGATGTAACCAATTTGGAAGAGTGTAACCGGTAACCAACAAATAGACCCCAAGTGCATAGCTAGGAATGAAATAAAGGAAAAGCGTACGATATCTTAAGAAATCAAGCTTATGCCCTAGTTTTTTTAAAGGCTGAAAAATAACCCTATGGATTAAGCGATCGAGGTTCCATTCTTTTAGAGACCAGACATATACGGAGAGATACAGTCGATTTTCCCAAGTATTCCCTTCTCTCTTTTTCTTGGGGATAAACCTATAGAATTGCTCCCGAATCAAATAACTGACTACCGAAGGAGATACCAGCAGTTGGTAGGTACGCAGAAAGGCATTTCCTGCAAAATGAACCAAAGCAAGCAGTTCCAAACCTGCAGCAACCTCAATAAACATGATTCCAATTTGTGTTAAGGACGCATAGCCAATTTGAGTTTTTACAGAAGTTTGCACTCGCGCAATCGTGGTCGATACTGCAGCCGTAATCAGACCAATGGCGCCAATAAAAATTCGAACAAGCCACTGATTTTCCCAAAACGGATAGGTACGTAACAATAGAAAAACTCCCAAATGCACCGAAAGCGACCCATAAAAGATGGCAGAAGAAGGCGTTGGTCCTTCCATAGCACGTGGCAGCCAAGAGGAAAATGGAAATTGCGCCGATTTAGCAGCAGCCGCCAAAAGAAGCATGAGACCAATAAAAAGCGCAATTCCGGAATGTCCCAACTGCTGCTCCATCACCCGTTGAGCATTTGTCAAATCAAGAAAGGTGACATTAGCATGCCAAAAGTGGTGGCTCGCCCACATCGCCAAAATCAGTCCCACATCCCCTATTCGGTATATGGAAAACACCTTAATTGCATTACGCGATGGAAGTAAATTTTTCCGGTAAAATGCAACCAGCAAAAAGGATGACAATCCCAATATTTCCCATCCAATAAAAAGGGTTTCAAAATTACCCGATAGTATGGTTAAGTTAAACCCTAGATAAAAGAAGAGAACGGTATTGAAAAACCGTTTGTACCCAGGCTCACGGTGCAAATAATACCTACTGTAAAAGGTAATCAAGAACGTGAGGAGTGCACCGACAATAAGGTAAACGGCTGAAACACGATCAAAGAAAAAATCTATCAAAAACTCAAAATGGTCATTTTTGAAGATAGAAATCTCTTTGAGATTCAAATCTTTACCTCCTTGTAAAACCCAGAAAACAAGAAAAATCAAGGTGCTTAAAAGGTTGATTCCTGCAGTATAGAAAGCCACCCTTGACAGTAAGGTTTCTTTTCGTTCTGAGACTGCCAAACTAATCAAAAAGCCAAAGAGAGGTATCCCTATCATGAGCTGTATCCAATTTGAAAGTTCCATTAAAACGAGTCGATTAGGTAAACTGGAAGGTTATTTTGAGAGCCTATTAGCTTATCGTGTAGGTGTTCCAAGTGCTCCACAGCAGTTACTGGCGTATAGGAAATAAATTTTCCATCCATCCATCGTAAAAATTTGCCGGTAGTGGGGTCTAGGACCACGAAATGGATCCAAGTGTTAGTCACCCATTCCAACAATGCTGGAGATCCTGTAATGACTTGAAAAACCAACTCAGGAAGTTGTTCCACCACCATCATCAACCGAATCGGATCGTGAATTTCTACCATTTGATAAGGAAGTCCTGTCCGTAAATCTCCATCCGCACCGTTTGCTACACCAATTAATCCCATCACGTTGTGGGGTAATTTCGTTCCAGCACCCAATTTATCTGGATCCATACGCGAGAAATAGTATTCCAAATTGATGCCTCCACAAACCGGTATTGCAGCAGCTAGAATTTTGGCCAACGCTTTACCCTCCCGATCGGTTCGATAATCGTAGGAGTTCAGAAAGGCCCTACGGTCAAAGAATAAACCTTTCAAGGTCGATTTCCGAGATACAATACAAAGAGCATTGGTGGCATGGTTGTACTCGGGGCGAGGTTCAAAAAGCGAAAATGCTCGTTTTTTCACTGCTTCATGGAGTCCTCCAAGGGACATGTTTTTAGCCAACGTATCAAAGCGGCGAGCACGTTCAAGGGAATTTACATCCAACACCCGAGCAAATTTTTCTCGATTTATTTGATGCAAGGACTGATTTGCAGCATTCAAGCCCTCTTCATCAAAAAAGAGAATTTCATCCTTTGTGGTGTCGTGAAGTCCTCCCAAAAACTGAGTTTCTGTTGGGATAGCTATCCCCCTTAGTTTGAGCTCAACCCGCACCTCATCGAGATTTGCCATGTACGCCGCCACTCTAGCGTTGACGGATCCTGGACGACCGCAACAAGCTCCACAATCGTATCCTGCATAATGGGTATTATTGATACTAGAGGCCCCATGTCCAATCAAATAGATTAAAGGAGAAAACCCGTTCAACAAACCTATGCTTCTTAATAGACCTTCGATTCGGTCTGCCATCTCTTCCACTTTAAATCCCACTTGAAGTCCATTTTCCTCCTCTCCTTGATATTCGATAGAGAGTGTTCCTTTCGGGTCCATGTGATGAAAACTTGACACTTCTAGTGCCGAAGAACTTGGTCTTAAAATATTACCCACCAATTTCACTGCCGACCAGAAACCCAGCGTTTGTGCTCGCATCCAACCTCTAACTAAAGAATGGTTGTTTTGATGAAAATGGACATCCGAAGCCAACTTTTTATCTTTAGCTGTTTCTTTAATTAAGAATTTTGGCGTAACCGGAGCAGGGCAAGATTTAGTATAAAATTTTCCGAACTCAGGCTGGAAATAAAATTCTACATTGAAAAAGCCAGGTGTACCGTAGGTAGCACAATTGGGCTCGATGTATTCTAAATGCCTACGTGTACTGCATTCTCGGTCATCAATACAAAAAAGAGCTTGAAAATTAGGTGTGGCAGAACTTTCAGCATTCGGTACTACTGCTTGAATTCCTGCTAGCACTTCATCGTAATAGCTCCATTCGTAAGCCTCTTGCCAGCACTGCCTTACCAAATCCACCTCTTCCATCAAACCTACCTCAAACAACTGTTCAGTATCGTAGGAGAATTGCAGCCCCAAGGGCACCCATCCTTCACCAAATTTTTTATCCAAGGAATCAATTTCTAGAAGGCATTCCATAAGGATCAAATCCTTCAAGGAAATAGGCTTCGAATCGAGTAAGGATTCAGGCTGATCTTCAAGCACGGATACCATTCCAGACCAGCCAGGGTGTGCAAATTGCTGGTCAAAAAGATACCACCCATAGCTTTTAGGGTCACCTACCAAAATTTCTAACAATGAATCCAAATCTAGATTTGGGTTGTTAAGCAGATCTATGACACGCTTGGAAGTAAAAATGGAGGAAAAACTTCCTTCTTGAAGCTGCCTAATAGCATCTAAAAATCCTTTGGCCTCCAAAGGAAATGACCAAATTGAAATACCTTGATCCAAGTACGCGGAAAGTAAGCGAAATAGGAAGGGGTGAATTATTTTATCTAAATTGAAATGGTAATCATTTCTCCAGTGAGCTCTAAATTTTCCAATTTTTGGCGCCGTAAGCTTATCTTGAGCTTCATCTAGCAATTTGACAAGCCAGGTATTCGCTTGTTCACCAAAATGGTCCTCCAATACTTTTTTAAGTACCGGACCCTTAATCTTCCCTTCCCTATACAATACCCTGTATTCCGGAATCGAGAGAAAACCTTTGTATCCAAATTGATCTCCGGCGAGCTTGATTCCTTGAAAAAAAGGAAGGTGTTGAAATGCGTGTAAAGTGTTGTGATGGACAAAGTCCTTGAGCGGAGCCTGGGCAGGTAGGAAATGCTTCAAGGCATGAAGAATTTCATCCACTCCCATCGCTTCACGCGTGGTGTAAAGATTCATAAGGATTACTTACTGAGTTTGAACTACTGTTGAGCAACAGCAACTTTATTTTCGAAAAAGAATCGAAAAAAGCTCCAATTGGCTAAAAAAATTAACTCAGATGAATTTTCCAGGTGTGAAAAAAATCATACAGTGGCAGTCGACTACCCCGTATGGCTTTGTTTGTAAATAAGGAAGAAAGGGGCTGAAAATAAAACGCCCAACCCGTGGAGACTGTCCCTAACCCCAAGTCTAAAGAAGAATCTTCAGATTCAACTTCTGAACGCTCTTCAATTTCAATGTTAGGAATAATACTGCCAAAATCTTCAAAACTAACTACTTCAGCATGGAGATTAGTGTTCTCTGACTGAATAAATTTTGAATCAACTAAATTAAAGGGAAGGGCGTATTGAATAGTTACAACATCCCCTTGAAAAAGGAGAAGTAACCGAAAAAATAACGCAAATAGACTAGCCAATGAAAGCATCTTCTTACTAACTACGAGTCAAATTTAAAGGTAAATTTTAAACAGCAAATTATTTTTACATTTTTTACTTGGAATTAATCCCTAACTCAGCAGTCCCTACCCCAATAAAACAGGTGGAGCACTTGTGCTTTACTGTTTTCGTGGAAAGTTAATTTTTGATTCAGTACCTACACTTAAATTTAACACTATCCTAGGTGGATGGGGGTAAACAGGTATATATTAGTTTGAATCAAATTATCCTGCTCATCCTTAGCATCGTATATCTCTTTATGAAAAAATTAGGTATTTTAATTTTTGACGACGTGGAAGTCCTCGATTTTGCAGGTCCCTTTGAAGTATTTTCTGTAGCGAATCAACTTACAGATTACAAAATCTTAGCGGTGCAAACGTTAGCCGATAACCCAGGTCCTATCCGAGCCAAAAATGGGTTACAGGTACTCCCTAACACTAGCTTGGCGCAACTTAACGAACTGGACTTTCTTGTGATTCCAGGCGGGGATGGCAGCAAAAAGGTAATTCAAAACCAGCCCCTGATGTCGTCACTAAAAAGGCACATTTCCCAAACAGACTGGACCATGAGCGTTTGTTCAGGTTCTAGAATTTTGGCAAAAGGAGGTTTTTTGAACGAAAAAGCCTACTGTACCCACCAGGAGGTATATGAGAGTATGGCTTCTCTTGTTCCAACTGGTATCCCCAAGCCTGAGTTCC
>JALRIY010000080.1 GCA_023255285.1 Algoriphagus sp. | reverse complement strand
TTAGCTGCATCAATTTGCCCAGCTTCCAGGATTCCGATTGGAAGCTATTGGAATCGGTAAAAAGCAGAATTGCTTATTTGGATTTGAGTGAAACCCAGGTGACAGATGCGGTGGTGGGGCAACTTTCTGCTTTGCCTAACCTCACA
The DNA here is from genome assembly GCA_023255285.1 of Algoriphagus sp. GTDB lineage: Bacteria > Bacteroidota > Bacteroidia > Cytophagales > Cyclobacteriaceae > Algoriphagus. Next base: position 9,453 of record JALRIY010000080.1, on the reverse strand, counting down.
GTACTCAAACTCAACAGCACTGGAATTGCAGGCAATTCCCTAAATAATTTGGCTCAAATCAAAAATTTAAAATTGCTGTATTTGAATAAAACAGGGATAAATGTAAGCCATGTGCAGGCACTTGTCTCGAGCAAAAGTCTCGAGAAAGTCTTTGCTTTCGATACCCCTGCCTCCCGTGAATTGGCCACCTCCGGGAAGCCTAGTTTTCCATTTATTCTGGAGGCAGGCAGCTATTTCCTACCTACTTTGGCCACGGACTCCATCGTGTATTGAGTTGAATTAAAGAACCAAATATTTTATCTCTAAAACCTACTCTTTGGGGACTGTTAGCCGTTAACTGACGTTTTGATAATTATCTGCAGCAAGTCAAGCCAATTTTAAGCTGCTGGCATACTTGCGGATAATCCTTTTAATTAATTCTTCTTAGGGTGATAGAACTAATCTCAAGATCATCTACTTTTTTCAAGGAGCTTACTCTTAATTTCAATTTCCCTTCGCCTTTTTTTAACTCAATGCGTCCAAGTTTCATGGGTAAGAACTCCTTGGTGTAGGATTCAATTCTTAATACCCTATCATTTTCCATACCGATAAGCGGTTTTTCATTTGAGTTCGAAAGGCTACCGATTAATGAGTTTCCTTCAAATTCAATTCTGATTTCAGATCCAATATTTGCCTCACTGCAAGCATAGTACACTTCAATTTCAAAGGTCCCGGATTCTTGGACAGAAACAGGCCAACTTATTTCATCTTCTGAATTTCTCCATTGCAAAAAGAAACTACTGTTTGGATGTTTATTGGAACGAATTACATTTCCTTTTCCGGTAGCCTCTGATGAAGGTAAAATAGTGAGTTCCATTTTAGGATGGCCGATAGGGAAAGGCCTAGTATCCCGAGCAGGTAATTCATTCAAAACAGTGCCTATCCATTCATTTCTCCAAGCAAGCAGTTTTTTATAGTCGTCTGGATGCTCCTTACTGACATCTGTAGTTTGGTCTGGATCATTTTGCATATCGTACAATTTTTGATCACTAGAAAGCCGAAAGCGTTCACTACGTATACTTGTTTTGCCCGACCAATAGCTGGGTAGGATTCTATCATTTACTGCCGCATCTTGATTTGTTGTCAGTAGATTTTTAAGACTAAACCCATCGAAAGGCTTTATTTGCTCATGTTGAATGCCAGCAAATTCTACGAGGGTTGGGAAAATATCAAGTACTGACGTGATGTTGTTGACTGTTGTTCCTTTTTCCAAACTCCCCTTCCAATGAATAATAAAAGGGGATCTTATTCCTCCTTCGTCCGTGGTTCCCTTTATTCCCTTCATAGTGTCGTTCCATCTATGCCCATTTGGGCCGTTATCAGAGAAATAAATGACAATAGTGTTCTTCATTAAGTTCAGTTCTTCTAATTTCTGTACGATTCTCCCCACATTCCAGTCGATATTTTCTGTCATTGCCAATGCAGCTTTGGTATGCATGGAATCTTCTAGTTCAGGGAGACTACCTTCTTGTGCCAATAGCTTGTTTTCATAGCGATTCCAAAATTCATCTGGAACTTGCATTGGGCTATGTGGCGTATTGTAGGGGAAGTAAGCCAAGAAGGGCACTTCCTGATTATTTTCAATAAACTGAATTCCTTGTGAGGTCAAATCATCAATTATAAATCCTTTCCCCTTTATTATTTCTCCATTGTGCTCCAAAATAGGGTTGAAATAATCCGCCCAATGGCCTGCACAAAACCCATAAAATTCATCAAATCCTCTGGTGTTGGGATGGTATGGGGCCTGACCTCCATTGTGCCACTTTCCAAAAATTCCAGTACGGTAGCCGTTTTCTTTGAATACCTCTGCGAAGGTCACTTCATCTAGGTCTAGTCTTTCCAATCCGGTTGAAGTGCCGGTGACCCCGCCACGTACGTGGTATCTTCCTGTTAGAAGTTCTGCACGAGTGGGCGAGCACACCGGGCTAACATAAAATCTATCCAGTACGATCCCTTCTTTTGCTAGCTTATCTAGATTTGGCGTGCTAACTGTTTTGTTTCCATTAAAGCCAAGATCTCCCCATCCCTGATCGTCTGCTAGGATGATGACAATGTTTGGATGTTTTGATTGGGCGGTGGTTCCCACAGCGAAACCAAAACAAAATAACAGGTTAAGTATAAGGTTAATTCTAGGCATTCCTTGAATTTATTTTTAACCTAAACTAACTAATTTAATCCAGTAACCCTACGTTAAAACCATCATTTTGAGCATTTTGGGATGAAGATGTAGGGGGTGGAAGTTTCTAAATTTTGCTGAGTGGCACAATGTTAACTTAGGGATTCGAGTTCAAAGTGGAATCGTAAGGCCCTCTAAATTTGTTCATTTACACAACACGCTAAACCCTAATTAATGGTCTACAGTTGAGAAGGTTGGCAAAAGCCAGCACATTGTAGTCGATTACTAAAAATAAATAAAAATTTAGATACTAAGCCCAGTCATGCAACGACTTGGCTGTCAGGTGTGAACTGTCATCAATCGATGATTGTCCACAATGGTTTACAGGTATGTTGAAGCATAGGAATGGAATACTTGCCGATATCATTTTGTAAATAGGTAATCTGATTATGCACTTGTAAACAAGCACCTATAGAAAATAAGTTTTGAAGTTTAAGGAAGTGAGCGGTGGAACGTGTTCTGTTCATTCGACGAATATCCGCAGGAATTCATAATATTTTAAGTTACTGGTAAGGTTACGGATAATCAAAAAATGTAATTCTTTGATTGGTAGAATTTACTCTTGAGTATATTTCCATGCGAATCAGCTTCCGCGTGACTTTTGGTTTTTGTTTCTTCCCCAATCTGGCAAATCAATTTTAAGATTGTCAAATGTAGCTGCCATTTGTTGTTTCAATAATTCCCTCATTTGAAGCATTTTTTCGATATACATCGGATCTTTTGAAAGGTCCGTAATTTCTAAAGGGTCATTTTTAAGGTTGAACAATTGGGTTGTTGTAACGCCGTCTACATTGTACAAAATCATTTTGAATCCATCTTCAGTTTTAATACTTCTACTCCAGTGTCCGTAAACGTTATATATAGACGATCTCACTTTCCTTGAAGGATCCAGAAAAACTGGCATTAAAGATATTCCTTCGACACTTGAAGGTCTATTTAGCGCTAAGTAATCTATTAGTGTAGGTGTGATGTCACTAAGATAAGTGAAGCCATCAGTTTGTTTATTGATGGGTACCCCAGGCCCGGATAGAATCATTGGCACTCTGATACTATGTTCATATAGATTTTGTTTGCCTAGTAATCCATGCTGACCCATGGCCAAACCATTATCACCTGCAAAAACAATGAGGGTATTTTCTACCAAGCCGTTTTTTTCAAGAGCTTCCAAGATCCTTCCTACCTGGGCATCCATTTCACTGACCATGCCATAATAAAGTGCGATATCTTTTTTTATGGCATCAGGATCACGTGGAACTGGCAGCAATTGTTCATCTCGTACATTCAGGTCGCCGTTATCAAATGGATGTTCGCTAAGAAAATTCGCTGGTAAGGTAATTTTTGTTGGATCATACATCCTTGAAAATTTTGCAGGAGGAGTTCGAGGATCATGAGGTGAAGTAAATGCCACATAACAGAAAAAAGGGTTCGATTTAGCCGTTGAACTACTCAAAAATTGGATGGCATTTTCAGCGTAAAGAGTTGTGCTATACGTATCGCTTATCCTTTTACGCTTTTCATCATAAACTCCTGTGCTATCAAAAAGATAAACAGTAGGATGTTCCTGTCCGCCAAACTCAGGGAAGTGCATTCCTCCGAAAAAAATATCACCACCTCCACTAAACATTCGGCTGTGGGATAATTTATCACTATGCCATTTTCCGGTATGGTAGGTGTTGTAGCCTTTTTCTCGTAATAATTCCGGAATACTTACAAGACTATCAGGAATTGTGCTTCCGTCACTGGGCAATCTGTTAACGTAACGACCCGTAAGTAGCATGGCTCTGCTTGGAATACAAATAGCACCCTGATGGCCTCCCATCACATGAGCCTGGGTAAACATCAGTCCAGATTTTGCTAATTTATCTAGGTTAGGCGTTGAAATTTCTTTGTTTCCTGCAGCACCTAATGCATGGTAGCTATGATCATCTGAATAGATAATCAATACATTCTTTGCCCTTTCATTTTGTTTTTGAGCAAAGGCTATAGTTTGAAATAATAGCCCAGCCAGAATTAGCAAAAGGATTCTCATGAATGAAATCAGGTTTAAATTCTTGTATTTCAGAAGAGGTGACCTAGAAAGATAAAGAATTTTTACTCAAGCCAAAGTAGCTTTAGTCACGCGTATATTCAGGACAATTTGGTTTCAAGGGCCTAGTTTTAGTCCATTCTAATAGCAGGGCCCTAATTTTCATTTAACTCTTCTGTTGTCCCCATTTTCTTTCTGCTTATTTCTTTCCCATAAACTGATTGACATCTAGCCAATGGACAAAGGCATCAAACCAGCGATTGCTCGTACGGTTGGGATTGCCAAGGCCAAAACCATGACCTCCATTTTGGTAGAGGTGAAGTTCTACCGGTCGACCTGCCTTGTGCCAGGATTGGATGATTCCAAATTGCCCTTGGAATAGAAAATCATCTGTTGCGATCACGTTAAACATCGGTGGGGCATCCTTGGGCACTTCCACAGGTCCCATTCCCCCATAGATGGGGCCAATAAATGCCAATTTCATTGTGGTCGAGTGAAGCGTGGCATGCATCGTCAACCCAGCACCTGCGGAAAAGCCGATCATGCCGATTCTAGAGGTGTCAATGCCCCATTCTTTTGCATTTTTAATCATCAAGGCATACGCAGCCTCGGCATCTTCCAATTGGTTGGAGAGATCTCGCTGAAGGGGTGACGGTGCAGGTGTGGTCGGCGCAGTACCTGGAGCTGGCGGAGCATTACGAGGGCGGTTCATCCAAGCAGAAAAATCTTCCAAGTTAGGTGGGGTAGGATACAATCTGTACTTCAGTACAAAGGCGGCGATTCCCTGTTTGGCTAGTGCTTCAGCTACTTCCCAACCTTCATTTCCCATGGAAAGCCAGCTGAATCCTCCTCCAGGAGCAACGATTACCGCGGTTCCATTGGCTTTTCCAGGTTCGGGTAGGAAAGGAGTGAGGGTCGCAGTTGAGATATTTCGAGCCATAGGGTCTCCCCATTGCCGAAACCAGGTTTCTGGTGCGGGTTGGTTTTCTACAGTACCCGTACCTAATAAAATTGCATTGGGTTCTTTGGGTGTTTCCAGAGGATAGATAGTTCCGTCTTGTGCAGCTACCGCAAAGGAGCTAAGGACTGAAAAAATGAATAGGCTGATTTTAAGTTGAATCTTCATAAGGATAGGTTTTTTGAGTTTGATTGGATAAACTCCTGACTTTGGAGTGAAAACCCTAGCGAATTTATACCAATGGGGAATTTGAAGGGAAATTTGGAAGGAATGGAGTTGATTTTAAAGGACTTGAACTATTTGGGGCCATTTTCAAGAATTATTTTTTTGCGCCAGCGCTCTCTAAAAACTTTCCTTGAGAGGCTTGCCATTCTTGCGAAAGAGGGAAACTTCAGTTGCTACAAAAAAAGTAAAAAACGATTCCCCTTAAATCCCTACCCCTACCCTCAAATAGCTATACCAAGCTCCTTATAAAGTTCTAGGATATTCTTCCTATGCAGCTCCAGACTAAAATATTTTTCTATCCTTTCCCTGGAGCAAACTCCAAATAAGTTGAGGCTTGAAGGATCATTCAGGAGGAGTTCTATTTTGTTGGCAAGGTCTTCTGGATTTTTATTTTCAAACAAATACCCATTTTGTCCATCGGCTATTTGTTCTGTCGTTCCTCCAGCATTAGAGCCAATTACTGGCAGTCCTAAACTCATGGCTTCCATGATCACCCCGCCAAAAGGTTCCGGCTCCCCTGAAGGCAAAACAAATACATCAAATAATGTATAATAGGGAAGCGGATTGGTTAAATGTCCCAGAAAATGTATCCGATCTTCAAGTTGGTATTTTTGAATCAATGAGGTAATGGTCTCTTTTTGCGATTCATAGCCGGGTACATAATCTCCGATTATTATTGCCTGAATATTTTTACCGGTTTTATGAGTAAGCCGCCCAATGGCCTCGATTAAGTATTCCTGTCCTTTTCGAATCAGTCTAATTCTCGAAGTGCAACCTAACACTAAGTCTGCCTGATTTATCCCTTGTTGAAGTTCTTCAGAGATTGTTATTTCGGTTTTGATCTGAGGAATTTCAAAACCATTGTAAATGGGCAGCACCTTCTTGTGCCCATGGAATTGATCCGCCATGGTCTTGGATACACAAACTACTTTATCTGAAAAACGGGTTATAAAAGCCGAGTAAAATGGCCAAAATCGTTTAAAATCTCCAAACCATTCTCGAATATGCCAAATGTGTTTTCTTCTTGAAATTTTGGCGGCTAAAGCCGGAGCCGGAACTACTCCTGAATTGGTATGAATAATATGAATACCGTATTTCAGAATAATTTTTCGAATAAAAATTAGGTTATTGATAAACCGAATAAGGGTGGATAGGAGATAGGTTAATTTGAAAGATTTACGTGTGAAAATGTAAAGATCTTCATTCAAAAGAATCCTATCGGCAGGTAGTATAGCGGTTAGTTCAGCAGACAAGCTGCCGGACTCTGGCAATAAAACATAGACGGTATACTGCTCATTTAGAATACGAACTAGTTTAAGCAATGATCGACTTGCGCCGTACATATCACCGCTGTGACCAACTAATAGTACATGGGTGCGCATCACTTAAATCCGAATTTAGTTTCGTGTTGTCTGTACCACTCCAAAAAGCAAAAAATATTCCAGACCAAACGGTAATTTGTTCCTGGCATTCGTTTTTTTGAATTATTCCATAAGGTAAGCACCGCATCTGAATTCAGATAGGGATTCTTTTTAAGGTTTTCCTCAGAAAATAAATAGGAAGAAAGCTCGCCAAGGCTGGAATTCATCCAGTGAAGCTTTGGAGTTTCAAATCCCTGCTTCGGGCGGTTTGAGATCAACTCTGAAACAGCTACTGGCAATTTCTTCTTTAACAATTGTCTCAGGTAGTTTTTTGACTGAAATAAATTGTTGCTAAAATGGGAAGATGATTTAACAACTTCTTCCACCAACTGATGGTCCAGAAATGGGGTCCTGGCTTCTACGCTACAGGCCATCATCATCCGATCAGTTTTTACGAGTAGGTCGTCTGGCAGCCAGGTCAGCAAATCGAGCATCAGACTTGACTCAAGTTTACCGGATGCTTTTCCGAAGTGCTGGAGGAAGCCATTAAATTGTTCCGAGTAGTCCTCGGTATTTTTATAAGGGTCGGTTAGGTAATTGCGACTTAATTCTGGACTCAAAATGGAAGTCCATCGAGAAACCCCCGTGTCATAGTTGAAGGACTGAATGCTCCTTAATTTGTTCTTAATCCGGTCAAGTTTTCGAACTCCCATACCCGAAATAAGTGCTAGCAATGCATTGGCCCCAGCAAAGGGTAGCTTTCCGAATTGGTAAAAATATTTTTCGTAACGGTAATGATCGTAGCCATGAAACAGTTCATCTGCTCCTTCTCCGGACAGGACTACTTTGACATGCTGAGAAATTGATTTCGCAATAAGGTAGGTGGGTATAATGGCCGAATCGCCAAGGGGCTGATCGGCATGATAAATAGCATCTGAGAAATCCGCCGCTGTAATATCTCCCAGCCTCAATTGGACAAGATCGAGGTCTAGCGATGCTGCCACTTTTTTTGCAAATACAGATTCATCAATAGATGTATCAGCAAATCCAACCGTAAAGGCTGTTACTTTTTTCCCGGCCAAATCCTTCATGTAACAGGCGAGGAGGGAGGAATCTATTCCTCCGCTTAGGAGCAATCCAATATCGACATTGGCTATCAGTCTGTATTGTATACTTTTTTCGATGAGGCTGTCGACTTCCTCAAGCTCCATGAGTTCTTTTCGCTGTCCGACATGGTCGAAGATGCTCCAGTAAGTAATCGTTTCCCCAAGGGTTTTGCCAAGGGTATACCGGAATATATTCCCCGGGCTGACTTGCCTAATCTTCTTGTAAATAGTGCTTGGACCAGGAATATATTGAAGGGATAGGAAATTTAACAGGCTTTCCTCGTCAAGTTCAAGTGCTATATTTTTGAACGCATGAAAAAATTTAATTTCTGAAGAAAATAGGATAACCTCTTCATTTTCATAGATGAAAAGTGGCTTTTTGCCTAATCTGTCGCGCGCAAAAACAACCTCTTTTTCCTTGCGATCATAAATGACGAGGGCAAACATTCCTCTAAGAACCTTGCAAAAATCGGCTCCATACTGACTGAATGCTGCCAGGATAACCTCCGTATCCGTTTCGGTTCTAAATCCATGGCCGAGCTTTTTCAGGTCTGATTTTAGTTCCCGATAATTGAATATTTCCCCATTGAAAACAATAACATACCGGTTACAAGAAGAATGAAAAGGCTGATTGCCATCAGCCGAAAGATCGATAATTGACAAGCGGCGATGGCCTAAGCAAATGCCGTCTTCCATCCAGATGCCTTTGTTATCTGGCCCACGGTATTCCATCTGGTCTAGGGCATGGCTGAGTGGATCAAAATAATCTGAGCGAAAGTTATTTAGTGCCTTTTTAGAGATTATACCTAGGATGCCACACATAGATTAGCTTCTTCTTTATTGATTAGGGTCAGTAAGCTATTTACGGCTTTTTATGACTTTTGCTGGAACCCCACCAACTACGCTGTAAGGAGGAATATCTTTCGTGACCACACTTCCTGCTGCGATTACTGATCCACGGCCAATAGTAACACCTGCAAGAATTATGGTGTTGGCTGCAATCCAGCAATCGTCCTCTATTTTCACAAATTCCCGTTTTACACCCTGTTCTTTTATAGTCAGTTCGGGATGATCAAATAAGTGATTTTCGGCATAAATACTTACTCTTGGCGACATCATTACATTGTCTCCTATTTCAATAAAACCGGAACAACCTATGTAGGAATAGGGCCCAATACTTGAGTTGTTTCCGATTTTGAGACCTTCGCCTATCGCTGACCCATAAATATTCGTTGGTCTGATGATCGCATGTTTTCCGATTGTGACACGGTCACCTGCTACAATGCCGCGGTAGGTCATGCAGTTGACCTCAGCATAATCCTCAACTATGAAATCTCTTCCGACACTCAGGTGTCTGGCATAACGAATGGATGCTCCTTTGCCGATTAGTACCCATCCACTTGAGCGTTTGAAAAAAAGGCGTTGAAGCATTCCGCGGAGGTAAAAGAAAGCCAAGCGGTACAGGGTAGTCAGCACATCATAGGTTTTCCATTCAGCTGGGAAACGGTCTACAATGAATTTGTATCTGCGGAAGAATCCTGTCTCTGAACTCATAGTGGTGA
>JALRIY010000007.1 GCA_023255285.1 Algoriphagus sp. | reverse complement strand
GTATAAATAAGGCTGCAACAAGCTGTCCAATCGTTTTACCAAATCCATCAGCGTAATTTTGAGTCAAAGATCGCTTGGCCAGGGGATAAGCTTGATACAGGAGATTGATTGTCGGCGCGTAAATAGATCTGTACAATGACCTATCAAACACTTTACTTAAGGCTGCCACAATGAAAATTAAGCCCAGGTAACCTATGAAAAAGGAGGAAATACCAATAAGTGTAATAAAGCCTAATGCAAAGATTAAGCTTGATAAACTTATAAAAACACCATATTCTTTAATGAGAAATTTTGAAATCAAAGACTTTACAAGGAGTTCAAAAACTCGCATGGCTCCAAAAATTATGGAAAAAAATCCAGCTAATTCTAAGGGATCTGAATATTGATTTGCAGATACTTCCATTAAGCTGAAGTCAATAACAAACTGAATCACTACCGATAGTAAAACAGAAAGAAAAATAAGCTGAAAATAAGGTTCTTTGACTAATTGCTTTTGATTGCTTTCAGAATCATTTTTAGTTAAATCTTTTTTGGGAATTGGCTTTGCCACAATACCCCTACTTAAAAAGAAAGTGATTGCAGAAAACGATAATATTCCTAAAAAAGAAATTAGTAAAAATTTATCCCTGGTAAAAAAATCCAAGGTTAACAATACAGGTACTGATGCATAAGAAACGATTGCAGAAATACCTTCTCCTGAACTAATTATGCCATTGTATTTTTTTGTTTCTTCAAGATTAAATAGGTTACTAGGGAGTTTCCAAAATACTAGCGCAGTAAAGTTTGAGGAAACCCAAAACCAAGCATAGGCAAAAAACACTACGTAATAGGTGTTTATTCCTTTGGTATACACATACCAAATAAGAAACATGACCAGTGCAAAAAATAATCCGAAAAAAGTAGATGCTTTTGCAAAGCCCCACTTTTTTTCGGTATAATTAAAAATCCAAGTAATAAATAAACCTCCTACCCCCGAAGCAAGGTAAGCAGCTGGAAGTTTGGACGTACCTATTTCACTGATGAATAGCGCATTTACAAAGACGAAGAAATAGGAAATGAATATCCCAAGAGCAAGGGATAGTAGGATCATTCCTAAAAGTAAGTAGGTACTTTTTGATTTAGCCATTTGTTTAAAGCAAGTAGCTCAATCGAAGTAATAAAAACCGTGGCCTCTGAGGAAAGTAAGGAATATTTTTATCTCCATAACTTAAACCTGGAGTGTCATAAGGAAGGTTAAATGATCCAGATGCAGAACGAGGACCAGGATGATAGTATTCTGGATTATTATCTAGAATATTTTTATTCAAAATATTTTCGATGCTTAAATCCAATCTAAGCATTGGTAATGTTTGAATTTTAAAGCCAATATTTCCATTCAACACTAAATAAGGTGGAATCTTACCTGTATCTCCTACTCCCTTATTGGTAGTTTGGGTTGTCTCTGGACCAATTGGCCTTTCGCTCACATAGTTTGCTCTTATATTAATGACATTACTCAAAATACCCATATGGGTCTGCTTTGTAATGGACATGTTTACTCGATGACTTGCAATATCCCCTAAACGAATAGGCTCTGTTAATTCAACAAACGTGGAGCTGATTTGCTCTGGTTTAAAATAGGTATGATTTAACTGTATGTTCCAATCTTTAGACTTTGGCTTATAAAAAAATCCAGACATGACGCCGATATTTTGATATTCACCAGCATTGTAATTTTTACGAACACCTTGAATAACTCCGGAAGCCACAGCGCCATCAATAAGATATCCAAAAGCATTTACCTCCCAACCCAGTGTTCCATTAGCGATGTGCCCTAAATACTCAACATTAATAAAGTTAATTTGCTCTGTTTCAAGCTCATTATTGGGTACACGCCCTCCTCCTGTTGAGTACTTCGTAAATTGAGAAACATTTTGAAGACCCTTAGAATAATTAAATTTGACAGTAGTGAATTCCGTATTATAAACCGCTGATAATCTTGGGCTAAATACTAAGCCAAATCCGCCTGACCTTCTAATTCGGTTGTAGTCAATCCTATTACCACCACTCAAAAATAATTTATTCTTAATTATGAAAGTTGCTTGATTAAAAAATCCAACATCGATAATTGAAAACATATTGCTTCCTTCCTCTTGATCTAACACAATTCCTTTTTCGCGAGCTAGAGATATCTCTTTTTGTTTATCCTGGTAGGATTGAGAATTGGAATGATTGGTATCAAAATCCATGTAAATTTGGTAATCGCCTTGGGTCAAAGTACTCCTCAAATCCAAACCTGACGAAAACTTTAATTTTTCACTGTCGTAAAAAAATCGAGCCTCGTTTCTGAATTGTTGAGCTTCGTAATAATAGTATCTATTTCGATAACCACTACGAAGGGATGTATAGCCAAAACTCTCAACTGTTTCCGTCCCAAATTGATCTACGCCTCTTTTTTCGCTTTTAATACTTGGTATTAATTCAGTAGGATTGAGTAAATGAGCAAAATGAAGGTTTGCTCTAGGATCACCAAATGCGATAAGATTTACTCTATTGGATTCCTTTCCCAACCGATGTAATGCAAAATTGGATAAGTTAGAGATACTAACCCTCTCATTAATTTGTTTATCGTATTGAGCATACACTGTAGTGTTTTCTGGAGACCACACAGATCCATTTCTTGACCCTGCTACATCGATATCCTGATAAAATCCAAAACCCTCAGTACGCTTCCAATGTCGCACACCAAACAAGAAATTATCCACCGTTAGTTTTGCACTAAAGAAATAATCATCTGTATGGTTTGAGTATCCTTGCGGCACTCCATTTACTGGGCTAGCATAAGCCAAACTATCTAATTTGCGCGCTTGATTAATTCCTTCTGGTGTAAGACTCATACTAGTAATCTTCCCATCATCATTTTTTGAAACTGTATAATAGGGATGAGTTTGAGGTAAATTAAATTTTAAAAGATAATCCTCAAAAGTATAGGCGCCTGCTTTGCCTGTTAAATTCATCTTACTATAAACCAAATGATTGATGTCATCATTTGAATAATTATAAAATTCTGTGGATGAAAGGTCATGCTCATCAGATCGGTAAATCCTACCTGTCATTTGAAAAGCTGCCGCAGTTCCTCTTATGCCTAGGGTAAGGTCAGAAGAATAGGTATTAAAATTTCCAGCCTGCATATTTCCATGAGCATAAAAACGTGATGATTTCCCAGCTACTCCAACCTTCTTTTTCAGCAGATGGTCTTCAGGGATTTCTTTAGGAGAATACGTAATTACGTTGATTGCTCCAATGAAAGCTCTCGGTCCATACATGGTGGAAGAAGGTCCATACAATATTTCTACCGCCTTAATTGCAGACAAGGGATATTGTCTAGAAATGTATGCCCAATTTAACCAAAGGTCATTTTCTTCAATACCATCCACCATGAAAAGCGTGCGCTCGGTATTTTCTTGGCGAAATCCCATTTGAAAAATATTGGCATAAGTAACTGAGTAGGTTTTACTAATGTCAAAACCTGGTAAATCACTTAATAGATCGATTAAATCTTTGTATCCTCGATCCATGATTTCATCTTGAGTTACCAACTTAACTGTTGCTGGCGCGGTATTTAAATCTTCAGCTTTTTTAGAAACTGAACTGACAGTAACGCCTGCATTTTCTCGCCTGACTTCATCAAAAATTGTATCAAAAACTATATTTCTGTAACTAGAGACAAAATTAATATTCGAAATGACGATTTGCTCAATATAAATTTTTGCCACCTCAAGCTCATCTTCTACAATTGCCGTCAAAGCCAATAATTCTCTTGCCTTATTAAGTTCAATCAAGTTACTGAATCCTTGCTCCCTAACACAGGATTCTAAATTTCGCTTAACACTGGCAAAATCTCCAATATCATAACTATCCGTACTAATTTCTACAGAATTCCCATTGCAATTAGTTGTTTGGGAATACGTGCTCGTACTAATTAGTGACAAAATAAAGATGACTAAAACACAAAGTTTCTTTCTCATAGTCTTTTTTCTCAGTTGCAAACCAAGATTATTTTTTTAATAATTCATTTATTTCTAATGGCCAAACCTTTAAAACTCGGTCATTACCAATAGAATACGCTGTCTTCATTTTTTCATCCACAGAAAATCCTGTGACCCAGCTTCGATGACCTTGAAACTTTACCCTAGAGGAAACACTAGCAGAAATGGGAATAGCTTTATCAAAAACCAAAATAGTTAACCCACCATCGTATCCAGCGCTAATTAATAACTCCGTGCCATGTGCATAAGGCATTGAAATCAATTGACTTACTTTAGTTGCATGAATGGAGAAAGTTTCGTTTGGTAGTACTTTTTCTGGATCAACACTCCAAATCTGACCATTTTCTAGACCTAGCATCCACCGCTTGTGGGTTGTAGACCAAGCCACACTTTGAATGGAACTGGGTGTGGTTACAACTATCTCTGGCTTTAAATCTGAAAGATTAGCTTTGTAAAAAATCTTCTCTTCAAACCAAAACAATGTTTTTTTTTCTGAAACTGTAGTGATTCTATTATCTCCTTTAAGTGCTTTAAATCCTTCTTGAGCACTAAATTGATAAACGGATCGATCCCCATTTGCTAAATGTGCAATCCATAAGCCCTCCGTGCCAACAACTTTAAAAAATCCTTTATTAGTTGCTAATGGAAGAGATGGGTCAAAACTTTTCAACGAATTTGAGGACAAATCAATGAGAAATAATTTACCTAAAAGATCAGTTCCCAAGAGTAAAGTAGTACTTAAAAACTCAAATGATTTTATATAACCGGTTTTAATTGACGATTCAAAAGAAATCGTTGGTTGGGTAGAGAAAATTTGAAGCTCTCCATTTATCGTATAAACTGCCAAAATTTCCTTATCCGGAGATAAAGCAATTAACTTTGCAGGAAAATCCAAATTAAGTTCAGATTCTTTAGCATTTAGTGTATTCATCCCATTCAACAAGGCATTAAAAATATCTGATTGAAGAGGAAATCCTCCATTTGATAAGTTTTTTTGATAAGCTGTTTTTACTAGCTCTATCCCCTCTGAAAAATTCTTGTTTGCAAAATAACCCAAGGCTTCTAGAGCTGCAGCTCGAGCCTCTTGTTGATTCCTCAACCGCTCACTTGTTTCAAAATTGATTTGAGCAGTTATTGTAGCCTCATTTGCCAATTTTTCATTCTGTTGGGCTACTTCTTTGGCCTCCGAGGCTTCCTGTTCAGATTTCTTGGCAAGAATCAAAGCATCAACAGCCATAATCCGTTGAATCTCAGCCTGACCTTTTGCATTTAAAGCAACCAATCGTTCGTCTTCGGCTACTTTTAAAGCAGATTGTTCATTTTCACGCGCCTGGATAGCTTCCAACCGTTCTTTTTCTGCAACCACTCTAGCCTGATCGGCCTCCTCCTTGGATTGGATAGCTAGTTCTTGTTGTATAATGGCAGAATTTCGTTCTAGATAGGCCAATAGGGCAGTAAAAGAAGAAAGTAAAAAGGCTATACTTACTGCTATACTTATTCGAATAGAGTTTTTGAGTAAACTAGCTCTCTTTTTAAGCTGAGTTTTAAGTTGCTCCTCTTGGTAATTTTGAGAAAGAAGCAAGAAACTAGAAAATAGTTCCTCGTTGAGATTATATTTTTCTTCCCAAGCATACGTGGTGAAAATTTCATCCTTCAAAATAAGCGCTTGGGCTAATCTCTCTTTTCCTAAAAGAAGTCCTGTCCCCTTAAAATATTCCTCTGCTATTTCTTCAAATAATCTGAACTGTTGGTAGGATTTTTCTTCATTCAAAATCCAACGTTTTAAATCTACCCAATCCGTTAAATACTGAGGGATTGAAAATCCCAAAGTAGTTCCATGTTCATTTAAAATTCTAAACTCTGGAGAAGTTGCCACCTCAATTAATAAATCAAGATCCTCTTTCGGCAATGGAACTGACGCATACAATTCATCAACAGTCAATTGAATAGAAAAGGATTGTCGCCCTTCTTCATATATAAACGACCTAAAAAAAGCCTGTATGGTATCTAATGAAACCTTTGAAGTGGTTTTAGAAATAAATTCAATTCCTTTCGTATCTAAAAAATTATCCCAGGTTGAGACAGATTCATCTTTCAACTGGTTATTAGAAATAAATTCTTCAAGCTTACTTTTATTATTTTCTGCAAAAAACAAGGCTTTTCCAATTTCCTCATTTTTTATACCTTCTGAATCCACTAAATAAATAGCAAGTTTTGTTGCTAATGCATCTCCCAGTATTGGACTTAATCCATTGAATAATGCAGTCTTAGTCCAAATTGGGTGAAGTTCTGAGAGAAATTCACAGGAGGAATACAATGAATTTTTTTCATTTACATCAAGAAAACGCGGTAGAACATGTTTGGGTACTAAAAAAATCACTTTCCCTACTCTAAGAGATTCATCACTCAAACATTGAACCAAGAAATTAAAAATCTCGTTGTTAACTCTTGGAATTTCAATTAATACACGCTCGCTTAATCCAATAGATTGACTTAAAGTGGATTGAATTTCTTCTAGGGTATTTCCAGATGATAATGAACTAGTAAATCCAGAATTAATCAACTGACTCGTAAAAAAATTATCGAAAATTTGATCTCCAGTCTTAATTAAGTAAAGGATTCCTCGTTGATGAAGTTTTTGAGCAATTTGAATTTTTAATTGGCCAACTTCTATTGGAAAGTCTGCATTCATTTTTTATAGTTTAGCCTAATTTGGAACCACCAATCTAAAAATTCGATGCTCTTAATCTCAGATAGATGCGTTACGTAATAATTATTTTTTTTCATTTATTAGAAAGAGTAAAAAGTTCATCGTAAAGCATCTCTGATCCAGTTTGCCAAGACTTCAAATCTCCACTTTCATCTACTGTTAGTAAAGTTTTTGTCTTACCTGTTTGAACCAATGCAAAATCCCAAATCCACTTATCAAATCCCTCAACCTTATACAAGTAGTTTGCAATGTAGTCATTTCTTAATTTTCTGAGTTTTAGATCAAAAATATTTGCAGTTTGGTCCAAACTTGCAGAAAATAACTTTTCAGTACTCACGTCGTATGCCAAACTAGTAATCCGAGTTCGATGGGATGAAATTACTAACTCGGATTTAATACTTACAACATTGCCTAACCTGATGGTCCTACAAATTGAGATGTCTCCATTTTCCATTCCTAGAAACAGACTTTCTCCAGAACTAATTGCCGCAGTAATTGAAGCATTTTTTAGATCTGAACTAACAGGTTGCCATGATAAGGTACTCATATCTAATAGTATGAGTGAATTGTCCTTACTTACAACTAACAGCTTATCTTGATTTAATTTAAAAATATTTTTTGCTGAAATAGTGGTGACTCGGACAGATTTAGCAGGATTAACCACATCTATTTTCAAGACTTGGCCGGAAACCAAAGCAAAAACACCTTTTGGTCCTACAACCAAACTTTCTACGATTTGATTAGGGAGAATACCCAGGTCTAAATATTTGTTTACTCCAGTACTAGTGTTAAATAGACCTACTTTCCCATTAACTGTTCCAAAAATCAACTCTTTGGCATTCAAATAATCAAGACTACGAATTCGGTCCTTCCCAATAAGGAACCTATTCAAAGGGACCTTTCCTAAATTGTTTGGTGATTTTGAATAGAGTAAAATTCCGTCATCTCCCCCAGCTGCAATTGTACCTGTAGGAGAAACTGCTATTTTTCTGATGCCGCTTGGAAGAGTAGCTAATTCTTCAGGAATCCCTTCAATAATCCCTTGTTCAACCATTTTCTTGCGGATCTCTAACAGCACTTGGTACAAATCATTGTTTGGTAAGTTAGCCGCCTTAAACTCAAAAGTTGTTTTCCTATAATTAGCATAGGTTGATTTTAATTCTGAAAGTATATTTTGTAGTTCTTCTCCTTGCAAATCCTTTTTTTGAACTTGATTTCTTAAAGACAATATCGCATTCAGCGTTTCTTGGTACGCCCTCGCATTTTCTGCTTGTTTGGTTGCTATACTTTTTAAGGAATCTGAAACTTGTAGATTCACCACTGTTGAACTAAGTTCAACTTTTTTCTGATCCAGTTCTTTAAATTGTTCCTCAATTTTGACTTTCTGAAGCTCTGCCTCCTCTTTTAATTTATTGGCCCTTATTTTTTCTTCATCGGCACGCATTTTTTCAAATAGTGCCAATTGCTCATTTTTTCGAGCCTCATCCTCAGCCAATTTAGCTTCGTTATACAGGAGATCAGCTCGTTCCTTCTCTAATTTGGCTTTTTTAGATTCCTTGACTGCTTTTTCTCGGGCATCTTGTGCAAATGCTTCCTGTTTCTTTGCATCGTATGCGAAAATTCCAATGACAACTAGAATAAAGCCAGCTGCAAAAATTACATAAATGCCAACCCTTCTAAGTCTTTTTATTTTTTCCTTTTGTTCTAATTCCTTTTTTAGGATTTCGTCCTGAAATTTAACCTTACTAGCCAGTAAGTAAGCAATGGTCTTATGATGATTAGAATCAAATTGATTTGACCATAACTCGTCTGGTTTTTGCTGTTCGTACCAACTAAGTGCTAAATCCAAATCAGGTGGCTTTAAATAATCAGTTAACCCTTTGTCAAATAGGCTAGCCTTCTCACTTAATCGTTTGTATAAATCTTGAGATTCTTTCTCCTCCTTGATCCAATCTAATAATCGAGGCCAATGAGGTATAAATTGCTCATTTTTTATATCTATAACAGCTGATTCGGAAATCAGGGTTTGTTCTTTTATTTCTAGCCGTTCTTGGTAGGGCAAAATAACCTCCAATAAAAAGTCAAAATGAGTTTGAATTTGTTTTAAAATCGGTACCAGTTGACTCAATTGAGAACCAGTTACTTTTAGGAAATGATCGATTCGAATAGGCTTTCTAATCTTTGCACCTTCTTGAACAACAGTAATTTGCTTAAATAACTTTTCAACCAATTTCTTTTCAACTTCACCACATGACAAGTAAAAAGATTCTATTTTTTTTGTATACAAAGAATCAACGGCAACTTGTTGAAGTAAATCTAAATTAATCTCAGTCAAACCGGCTTCATTCGATCGAACTACCAATTCTTCTAAGTAGAATTTAATTGAAGTTAGATTTTTTAAATCTTTGCCAAACAAACTATAAATTTGATCATTGGCATCCTTACTTATCGTCTTTTTGGTTGACTTTAAAAGTGACAGAAGCACTTCCGAAAATTCGGTTTTTCTAAATTGGGGGAGATTGTATTGGGACGAAGACAAAGTTTCGTAAAAGTGCCTAAACTCAAATAATCTCCCCATGTAGTCTGCACGAAGTACAATTAAAAAATAAACGGGAATTGATGAATTACCAGCACATTTACTAATGTTGTGTATGAAACTCTTTACCTGTTCTTCCCATTCTGTAACCTCTGGGGCAACTTCTTTAAATTGAAAAAGATCTTCAAAATTATCAATCACTAAAAGTGCATTGAAATTACTTTTTTGAGAAAATTTTTCTAAACATGCGTTTTTTAAACCCTCGTTGGTGCGACGCATCGATGTACTTAATGCAACTTCTTCTTCTAGTTTTTGCTTTCCCTTATCAATTCCTAATTGAGCAATTCCAGCAGCTAAATTCTCCAATGGAGAAATCCCAGGTCGAATAGTGACAGTCCTCCATTCTCTTCCGGCTTTTCCCAAAAACCCTTTTTTTAATTCTGGAATTAAGCCGTGACGAATTAATGTAGATTTACCAGACCCATTCTCTCCAAATAAACCAATTATTTGAGAGTTTTGAAACAAACTCAAAAGATCAAAAACTTGTCTTTTTCTTCCCGCAACAGATCCCATCAAACTTACTAGAGGTTCATTTTGGGTATTTAGACTATCCATACCTAGCGTTCTTGATTAAAATTAATTTATTGGGAAAGGTGATCCAATAAGACAACCAAATAGTTAAATTATACAATAATTTCCCTACTAAATTTCTTATTATTAAAACAAAATAGCGATGAAAACTCTTCTATTTACTCTAAAATAGATGAACTCGGAATTGATATCAAGGTAGTGAGTACTTTTTTCAATTCCAAAAAAATCCAATCCCAAATGGGATTAAGTAACCTTACGTTAAAAACAGAATAGTAAAAAAATAAAATGAATCCACTTACATAAATTTTGAAACGATAAAATAAACCAAAAGGCGAATAATGTAAAAAGTAAGGAGAATCAAAAACCAAGTAAAACCCCAAAGTTGAAATAAAAACAACTCATCAATAGTCGAGATCAACGAAGAATTGATTTTTAATTCTAAATATTCTAAAACGGGGAAAGTAACCCAAATGGCAAAATAGGAGAATAGAAGAAAGAAGATTACTTCTTTTACAATTTTATTCATTTTTCTATGGTTTATTGATTTTTATCATTCCACCGTAACGCTCCACTAAGTAACTAGTTACCGCACCCAAAATAAAGAGAAGAAAGAAACTTAAGTTCGGATAAGCTAACAAACCAAAGAACGAGAAAATACCTAAAAATAATAGGCAGAAAACTGTTAATACGATTATTCGGTAAAGTTGACGTGCAAGGATTGTTTCCCTAAACCTCCAATCTGAAAATGCTACAACCAAAGAAATCAAAATAGCTAACGAAGCAAGCGAAAAAGTAACTACAAAAAGATTTTTATAGGTTTGAAAAAATGCTGCCACACGAATGGGATAGCCATCAATTTCTTTAATTGGATCTTTAATGTAAATCACATCCCCAGTGAATTTTTCTGCAACTACATCCCAAACTTCTGGTCTTCCTAAATCATACCCAAGCGCAAATAAGCCAACACCTTTAAATTTATTTACTAGAGCCAAATCCATTTTTTTTGAAAGGGTAGCGGCATCATCGTACCAACCCTCTATCGACGTATCGTCCTCAAAATCTAGGAAGAAATAATTAGTATACGTCGTTTGATCCAAAGTTGGAAGAATTTGATAAATACTATCTTTGGATTGAAACACTCTGTTGATCTCACTAAAGGTTACTTTCCTTTCAAAATCAGTGGTATAATACCCTCCTTCGGCATCTAATGTTCCCGACCATTGAGTTCCGTATAAAGGCAGAGTTAAAATTGATTTTTCTGCATTCAGGCCCCTGTCTAAATAGGTTGTCAACGTACTTTCAAGACTTGGACCTCCGGGAGTTTCATTTCTTAATGGAGAAACTGCCGCGACAGTTCCATCAACTTCATAATAATCTAGCCCCTTTACTACAAAAAGATCTACGGATTCATCCAATTGAATTAGGTCAAAGGAAAAATCATCTGGGGAAGCAGGAATAACCAAGGCAAGGGTTAACTTTTTTGTAATAAAACGGTTCTCCAAATTGTCTTTTAAGAACGAAACAAAATCTAAAAATTTTGTTTCTCTTTCTTTGGGAATATCAGTAAACTCAATCTCAATTCCATCCGCATCTCTTTCCTTCAATAAAACAGAAATTGAATCTAACGTAGTATTCCATTTTGATTCATCCTTCAAAAAATTCAAGTGGTTATCCTCTCCCTCTAAAGCAATGGATAACAATACTTTCGTATTGTATTTTTTTGCAGAATCCAAAAGGTCTGTTTCTCTCCATTGAACTATCTGAGAAGGATTAAGGTAAGAACCTGTATTTGGATCCACCTTAAATGAGAAAAAGGAAATAGTAGAAATCAATTTGAAATCATACGTTTTCCAGACATCTCCCATCCAATACGGGTACCAGGTATACACTTCAACATTTTCCCGAAGAGCTTGCTGATTATTGGACGTTCGACTGTAGGATTGGCTAGTCGAGTCGTAGGCTAAAGATTGGAGGTATTGATTAGTTCCTTGCCCATTTAATACATCAAATAAGTATTCATATTTATTAATGAATACTTTTTGTGCCATTGGTGAAGTTTTTATAGCCAACGAATCTGAGGATTTTGGAATAGAGTCTCCAGCCCCAAACATTCCTAAAAGTCCTTCAGACCCTCTTTTTAAAGTTTGAAACTCAGAAGAAACGCGCCTAGTACTAGACTTTAAAGTAGCCACCTCTTTACATCCTCCCAAAATCAAGGAAAAAATTACAAAAATGGTGCTAAGGAGAATCTCATGTTTCTTCATAATAATTTCAATAATATAGTTTCTTCAAATTCTTGAATTTCAACTTCTTTCTTTACTTTAAATTTTTTTATAGAAAGAACAATCACCTCAATACCTATTTCTATATCATACAAATTTGAGGTGTTTGAAAATTTAACTTGGATTTGAGAGGAATTAATTAAATCTCCAGGTCTGAAAAACGCATAATTTTGTTTGCTATTTGAACTTACATTCCAATTTCCCTGTCCCATTGAACTCATATTGGACCAAAAAATAGTACGATTATTATCCAACAGTGAGCAGGATAAGTCTGATATTGAAAATTCCGGTAGATAGGTAAAAGATTTTCCATTTAGCTCCTTGACCGAAAAATCCTCTAAAGGATTTTCTCTAAAAATTTCCTTCCGAAATACTTGAAGTTTATCTTTTTGATTAGCAGGGTAATACAAAATACCAAACCCAATAACTTCACTTAACACCCCTAGGTTTAATTGCTTTTGAACGATTGAATTGCCTTTTAAATTGTTCCTATGATTCAAAAGGACTTGCTCATCTACCAAGGTTTGAAAAATAGTGTCATTTACCCAGCTATCTTGGATTTCAAAATTAGTTATCGTATTTCTAATTTTTTTTAATTGAATTTGCTCTTTTCTAGGTGCAATTCTTACTTCCAAATTGCCTTTTTCTTTAAAAGGACCAACATTTCGAAAGATTAATTCAAGTATTCCTTCTTCAGGAATTATGAAATCCAAAGCTATTTTTTTTCCTCGCCTAGAGGAAAGAGATTGAGCCACTTTAACTTGATTTAGATGCACTTCTAAGTAAGCAGCCGAACCAATCCCCTCCTCCACCTCATAGGATAGTTCAAATTGGTCCCCCTTATTGACTTCCAAACTTAATTTTTGGGTTTTCTCTTTGGGTGCCAAGTTGAGAGATTGGGAAATAACCATCTTAGCAACAGGAACAGGAATCCTATATCCTAAAAACTTAAGTAAATCTTTTTTTGAAATTTGTATTGATTTCTCGTTGCTAAGCACTTGATGTAAACTATCAATTTCTTGCTGGTCCAATTCATCAACAGATTCTTTAAGTTCTAATTCTTCGGCAATAAATAAACTTAACTCACGCTCGGATTCAAATACCTGGGAGAGCGTGGTATCCCGTAGAAGATACTCTTTTTCCAAAAGCGAATTATATCCTTTTACGGGAGACCAATAGATGAGGCAAACAATAAATATAGGCAATATCACTAGTGTTTTCCTCATCTTTCCCTTTACTTATTGATTTGATTCGTAATTTCTCTTCCTAAATCCCGATACAATTCTTGAACCTTCTTTTGTTTATCCGAGATTAATTCCTTTTTGATACTTTGAACCTGCCTTAGTTTGGTGGAATATTCCTGTTCTACTTGCTGCCCACTTTGGTACATATTGTTGATATAATCCATCTTAAAATTATTCTCCTCTAATGCTAAAAAATCATCATAAGGGCCTTTAGCAGAAAATAACTTTGTTAAAACAGGAGCTATCTCTACAAATAAAATCATTAAGGTAATAGTCCAAGGCGCCCAGCTTTCTAAATTATTCAAAGCCTGCAACCTTGCTAAAAGGCCTAAAGAAAAATTTGCTTTTATATTTTCTTTATCTTCAAGAAACAAGCCATACTCTTTCTCCTTACTTTTTTCAAGAGCCATTTTAGCCTCACGAATATCTTGTTCTTTAGATTGATATTCTTGAATAAAGGTTTCGTATTTTTCTTTTTTACGGAAGCATTCCTTTCCGCTACCATACTGCCCCGTCCCGCAAGTTCCATCACATTCACACTTGTATTCTTGATAATAAAATTCCTTCAAATCAAAGAATTCTTTTAATTGAACCTCTAATTGTTTTTTCTCATTATCAATTTTTTCAAGTGATTTCACATAATCACCTTCAGCAATTGAGATACGTGAAATAACTTGCTCGTTTAGGTTTTGCTCAATTTCTGATTTAAATAATTGCAACTCCAATGGTTTTGCAACCACTAATGCAATAAGAGTTGACAAGAGCAGTCTTGGGCTTATCTGTACCACTTCCCTCCAAAAATTTCCTTTTTTTCTAAGGGTAGCTACTATATAACGATCAAGATTAAAAATAATTAACCCCCAAAAAAAAGCAAGTATAAAATTGATGTAGGATTCTTCAAAAATTAAGCTGAAAGCAAAGTAGGAAGATAACATCGCAAGAATGCCTGTAAATAAAACAGATGCGCCAATACTAACGTGCTTTACTTTTTCAGTGTCCGGACACTTAGCCAGCACTGACTTGCTCACTCCTGAACAAAATAAAAAGAAAGTACTTAAACCCATCCTAATTTTTTAATCTGAATATTGAAACTACTTTGGAAAATAGTGAAGCCTTGTTTTTAGGTATATCACCTTTACCAAACTCATCTCCACTCATTTCTGAAGGGGCTCTTTGATAAGGTTCCTTTCCTTCCATCTCCCTTGCCACTGGGTAGAAATCAATTTGTTTGCTTGTGACTGTATTGGAATAGTGTATTTCAAAATTCATACTACTATTTTCCAGACAAACGAAATTATGAAAACCGATATTATTTAGCCTACCAAGCCTTGATTCATACAAGGTTATTCCGGGTTTACATATCCATTCTACTTTCACCAAATCACTCATGTAAACCGCAAACACTTCCTTATTTTTGGATACGGATTCAATTGGGATAAAGTCATCAAATTCTTTACTAAATATAGCTATAGATAACTTCAATTGGTCCACTTCCAAACACTTAATAAAAATAGATAAAGAAGCCTTACTTTTTTCATTTTTTGAAGTAATTGTTAAAAAAGTATCCTCTTCGATACAAATTCGCTCCTCCCCTTGAGAATCCAAAAGCCGGTTTCCCGGTGTCAAAACAGTTGAATTTGCATTGGTAGATTCCCAAAAAATAGCAATCTCCTCCCCTTTAACAGCAAAATATTTTTCTGCCGTAAAATTAAGCTTAATCTCTTGTGAATAAGAATTTACCAACCTACTTACCTTCATTAAATTTTCAAAATCACGGTGCTTTGAAAAGAAAAAATCAGCAAAGTCAACTTCTCCTTCTAATCGTTTAGTACTGTAAAATAATCGGTTGTCGAAAATGGCAAATTGTTCCACATCTTCGTCAAATAAAGTCACTTCAATAATTCCTACCTTGGCTCCTGCTTGGGTAATCCGATGGAAAAGATTCGCATTCTCTAACGTTTTAAACCCTCTTGGCAGCAAAATGATCACTTCAAAGTACTTACCGGCTACTTGGGCTTTAAGAATCTTATTCGCTAATTCTAGAAATACCTGTCCATCTACCAGCAATTGTGCTTGATGATGAAAATTATCCAACTGCTTATTCAGTTCTAATTCAATGCCTTCAGGCCAATAACAATAATCAAACATGCAATCTTATTTTATTTGTAGACGCAAATAAATTATTTTTAATCCCTTCTTTCCCTTGGATTTAAATAATCCAATATTCCTTTTATGCGGTCTAGGAATTAAAAAATTAGCCAAAAGTTTAACTCCTATAAATTCAATTTACAGATCTACCTTCTTTGGCCATTTCCCTTAACAAGCCTGCCTCCAAGTCTAAAGAAGAGATTTCCTCTCTTTCATCTTTTTTTGAACTCAACCAGGCAAATTGTATCGCATTACTTATTGAAGCACCTGAAACTTCATATTTTTCAGCCATTTTTTTGATGTTTACACTACTTGCTACCTGGAAATTCTTCAAGGCATTGGTCCATAGCTTCATACGTTCATCTACAGTTGGTAAACTAAAATAAAGAATTGACTGAAAGCGCCTTACAAATGCTCGATCAATATTGGGTCGTAAATTGGTAGCCAAAATCACTAGCCCATCGTATTCTTCCAGTCTCTGCAATAAAAATGAGGTTCCTTGATTGGCATACTTATCTTTTGAATCACTAATATCTGTCCGTTTGGAGAACAATGAATCCGCTTCATCAAAAAATAAAACCCAGTTTTTATGCTCAGCTATATCTAATAATCGAGAAAGATTTTTCTCTGTTTCTCCAATATATTTTGATACTACCTGCGACAAATCAATTCGATAAACAGGCAAATCATTGTTTTTACCAAGAATTGCTGCTGTCAAAGACTTCCCTGTGCCAGGGGGACCGTAAAAAAGGGCACGGTACCCCGTTCGAAAACTTTTCCTTAATGTTGGTGAAGACTTTATTTCCTCACGATATTTAATCCAATTTAAGATCAGATTCAACTCATCCATCAACTGTCGATTCAATACCAAATCATTGATTTCCAAAGGAGTAAATAACTCTTTGGCAGGAAATTCTGATGAAAATTTTGGTGAAATTTTTTCACCTGAAATTAAATGATAAAAAAAATCTTCATTTATTGTCAGTCGATTGGACCAAAAAGAAGTGGTATCTGAATCTTTCGTTAACGACAATACCTGGAGTTTTGAGAATGCGTGATCTTCCCCAAAAATTTTATACAGATCCAATCGCTTAATCACGTTCTTTCCATTCAAAACAAAATTAACCGTTTCGACAGTGGGAATAAACCCCTTGTGCGACTTTGCCTCAACGCCTCCAAATTCAGAAAATGGCCTACCAATCGACTTGTTTTGGATAAAAAAACAATCAAAAATTTGAGGGCTCAATAAAGGAACCATACTCATTAGCAAAATAACTCGCTCATTGAAATCTAAATTTAACTTTGAAATAAATTGATCGTAGGGACTATTCATATCCTTAGGATATGGAGGATCTGGAAATGTAAAACTGTTTTCAGGTTCTTCGAAATAAGCAGTGATACGAAGATTTAAAAGATCCTCCAACCATTCAAGATCCCTCAATATGGGTTGAATCAACTTTTCACTTACGCTATTTATTTCCATTGTACGGTTAATCTTTTCTTCATCCAGCTTAAGTTAATCATCGAAATATTCCAAGTTAGCGTATCCATCAATACATCGTACGCTTTTCGCTCAACAAATAATTCCCATCGATTATCTTTTTCGTACAATCGCCCTTCGCGCATTAAAAAAGTCTCTCTAAATGTCTCTAGCTTAGTACCTCTCATCTTCTCCCAATTAAAAACTGTTCCATTGATTAATTTTTTTACAAGTTCTTCTTCCTCAATTGTGGGTTCAATCGTTGAGGAAATCACCGTATTTAAGGAAACTCCACAAAGAATTTTATTCAAAGAAAGATCCCATTCCTCAAATTCTTTTAAACCTGTAGTTAAGAATTGAAGCAATTGAACGGCTCGCTCTTCAGCTTGTTTCCCTTTAAAGTTTCCCATTTCAACCAATCCCAAGGCAGAAAAAAATCTACCAAAAAAAGGCCAACACAACACCATTCCAGCATTATAAATTGTCACTCCTTCTCCCAAATCTACTTCTTCTGGTATTTCCTCAACCACTTCTTCTTGCTGTTCAATGGCTTCTTCCAAAACCTTCTTTACAATCTTACTCGATTTTTGGATTTCAAGAAGCAAATTGGTTTTTTTGGACTCAGAAGCAAAAACTGACAGCACTACATCCACCTTTTGAGACACTACCCACTGTTCGACCAGAGGAACTACTAATTCAGTCGCCTCCTTAAATCCAAAAGAAGATTTATAACCACTTTCAATTAAAAATAACACTCTTTCTACTGTATGATTTAGTCGTAAAGCAGTAAATAAACTAGATCCTGTTTTCTGCTTAATTTCCTGATTCAATTGCTCTAATACCTTATTTAGCATTGGATGAATCAAATTGTAAAACCACTTTTCGTCGAGTAATTTAACTAGTTTGATCACATTCTTTTTGTAGACACTTGATTTCAAGGCTGCAAAAAATACACCTCGATACCGAATTAATTCACTGCCACTTAATTGCATTAGTTGCTTACTAAATACAACTAAACTCCCATACCCTTTGGGAAGCACACCATATCGTAAAAAATAAGTGAATACCTGGAATAAATCCAGTCCTATTGATTTTGTATCCAATGACACTTCCAAATCCCTAAAATAACTAGGCGCATTCTCCTGGAAAATAGCCCAATTTTTCGGCTCATCCTCCCTAGCTTTTTGAAAAGAGGCAATTCCCTCCTTCATTAGTAAAAACTGATCCATAAATCTTTCGAACTTAAACATAGTACTCCCCTTAGTGGAATAAAATGAAGCCCTAAATAAATCTACAAATTCCATAAGTGCAGTTTTAGAGGCTATCTCAAAGAATAAATCTAACCAGCTAGAAAAAAAAATCCTCCCTTTTAAATTGGCCAAATTTGAATCCTGGAAGTTCATAAAATAAGTTTGAATATGCTCCTCATTTTCAAAAACCAAAGTAAATGGAGAAGAAGTCGAATCAAAGCCCAATTGAGTTAATGCGGCTGTAAATTCAATTCTTTCACCAGCATTCCATTGAAAGGACTTGACTACATTATTCTCCCAAACTAAATCACTTAGTCGACTATTTGGAACTAAATTATTTTCGAAAATCAATTTTACCATTTGGCTAACCCAATGGATTGTAGACCGGTCTACCGAATTTATCTTTAGAAGAGTTAGTAGCCATGAGGAATAAAAAATGGAAATTTTCTTTGGCTCTTGAATTTTAAAAATTCTCAGAACCTCTTGTATTTGGCGTATTGAAATTCGAATTCTTAACTGCTTATGGCTATGGAGAACTAAAACTTCCAAACTCCCTATATCAAGAAGTTTTAAAAACCTTAAACCTAAAAATTGTGGTTTAACATGTTTTAAAAAGTCTACAAACTCTTGCTTATTTTCAACAACAAGCCGCTGAATATAAGCTTCAAATTCCTCTGGAATGCTTCCTTCAAAATCATGCCCGCCAGGAAATTTAAACTCATAAACTAATCTTTCAAAAATAGGAGTTAGTGAATATTTTGTTTTTTTAAACTGTAAAATAGCGCTGAAATAAGAAAATTGTTCCAATTCCGATAGCCTCAATAGATCAAGAATAAAGAGATTTTTCGAGGGAGCAATTCTTTGTACTTCCTGAAAAAATACATCCTCCAAATCTTTCCAAAACCGTTTAGTTAGGTAATTGGATTCATGAGCATGATGTAGCGTTTTAATAAAGAATACATCACGATTTAATACTCTGCTATCATACAAATAATGCCAAAGAATTTTCTCAATAAAATTCTCTAAAGCTCGTCCTTCTAATTTTATCCAACCCGAGTCTTCAAAATAGGTACGGTAAGACGCGGTGATAGCTACCCAATCCAAAGAATTTTCTTGAAGCAAAAAATCAATAAGTTGTTTCTTTAACCAAGTTGGAGATTGAACCAAAACAGCGTCTTGGAATTCCAAATTGTAACGATTTCGAAGTAGTAGTTGATAAAAAGAGGATGCATATTTGGTCAGCATCATTTGAAACAATATTTCTTCGTTGTACCGTTTGGCCTCCTTGAAGATCTCATAGATCTCCTTATAGCCTAAAATCTCAAAAATTAGAGCAATACTTTTAGAGGAAACATTGGCTGATTTTTGGGAGGAATTTGAAGAAATCCGAACACTCGCCGGCTTTGCTAAATGGAAAGAATAATTCGATATAGGTCTTAGCTTTAAATTGAGATAGTCAATAATCAGCCTTTTTAAATGGATTACTGTCAGTTGATTTTGGGGTAAAAGTAGGAGCTGGCTGTATAGCCAACGATAGATGGACTGTTCTAAAAAATCTACTTTTTTCTCCTTCAGTTCAACCGCTAACCAATTAAGTAAGTGTACTAGATGGGAAGCAAGTGCAGGTCGAATTAAATGAACCAGCTTTGTGAGTAACTGTTTATCTACCTTAGAAGGCACGGGTAAGCCCATTAATACCTTCTTAAGGAGTTCTACGGAAACTAAATCCCTATTCAAATTCAAAAACCCAAGAAATAATTTAACATTGGGGGCTTTATCGAAATAGATACCTGAAATTTTGTACTGGTTAACCCAAAATACAAAGGATTTAGCGTCTAAATTAAAATCAGAAGTAACTCTTCTATCAAGAAGGACGGGAATTAAAAAATCTCCAATAGGAATATGGAAAGTGTGTGAAAAGGCTTCCCATAATTGCATTACAGAAGCTCCCACTTCTTTTCCCTCTTTTACAAAGTCTTTATTAGCTAACCAATCTTTTGCTGCATTAGTAACAGATCCATGGTAGTTTTTGAAAAT
This sequence comes from Algoriphagus sp., assembly GCA_023255285.1. Lineage (GTDB taxonomy): Bacteria > Bacteroidota > Bacteroidia > Cytophagales > Cyclobacteriaceae > Algoriphagus. The sequence goes on along the minus strand of JALRIY010000007.1, from coordinate 6,419 downwards.
TTGAAGGAATAAAGAAGTCCAACCCTCTTTTTGTTCAGACTTGGAATAAGTGATAGGCACCCTATTTTCATTGGCATACATGATCCATTCTGAAATCGAATATTGATTTTTTCTTAAAAAGTCTTTAGAATATAAATTAATTAATGTTTTTTCGAACCCAAAATTCTTCCCTTTCAATTCACCAAATGAAATGGTCTTTAAAGTCAGAAAAAGCAATTTTTTATAACTTATTCCATACTTTTGAGCTGTTTTTTTAAATAATAAGCGTAGGTAACTCTCATCTGAAATGGAGCTGAGATTTTTATTTAAGAATAAGTCAAATGTAATTTCATTTAAAGACTTCTTGACCTGTATTAATGTTTGATTGATAGGCTGGTATTCCTCCTGGACTTGATCAAAAACACCTCCCACCCACTCAAACAACTTTCTTTTTTCAGGAGCTACTAAGCCGAAAAATTTTGTAACCAAATCCTGGGAAATTTGATCTAAAAAACGTCTTTTTACGCTAGCTACCTTTCCGTATTGAAGTAGGAATGCAATTAATTCTAGCAAATCACTATTTAATAAAGCTTCAAAAAGGGCATTAATATTTCTATAACTATAAGATGAACTACGTCGATCTGGTAGACTATACCCATTAAGAAGAAAAAACTTAAATTTTGCTACTAATTCTTGATTAGCAGTTAAATATTTATTGTCAATTTGCTTGATATAGGTAGTATCAAGATCTACTAGTTCACTTTTTGATTGAGGATCTTTTAATACAATCTGAGGTAAGGACCCCTCACTTATCTGGAGTGATTCCATGCCTATTAATTGTTGAAGAGACTCTAAAACTACCAGTTGAAAGGTAGACCAGCGATTAATTTTTTGGGGATGAAGTAATAACTCCAAAAGCATATTTTTGAATAGCCTATCCACAGAGCTTTCATCCAAATGCCTAAACTGATTTCTAAAAATGGATTTAATTTGCAGTACTTCCTTAGAAGATATAAACTGAGAAATGGGCTGTTCAACAAATAAAACATCCACTAAAACTTCTTCTGGGATGCCTTCCAACATTCGTTTTTTATGAGTCGAATTTTTGCTGTACTGACGTATTTTGCCAACTAATTTCTTAGAGTTTTGAAGTGAGGCACTTTTGAAAAAATCATTTAAGTAGTCTCCTTTCCCAGGTATCCAGCTAGGTTTTCTTCCTGTTTGAATAAACGAATCCAGAATTAAAAAAGGTAGTTCTTTCTGATTAGTAATTTGAGATTCAGTGGTATCTAGGTGTTTTTTTAGGGCCTCAAAAAATTGGATTGTAAATTTCTTTACAAGATTAACCCTTAAGTTTGAGGATTGTAAATCACCTAAATCTATTTCAAGTTTTTTTATAACCAAAAGGTCAGCCCTAGGATAAAGTTCCTCAATAGTTTTCTCAATGATCTCCGCAATTGTTTTCTGTGCCAATTCGGAAACTTGCATTGCTAATTCCTCAAAATCGGACTGGGTAGTTACATTTATCTCAAATTTGAGAGAATTGACTACATGATTAGGCATCAGATTGGTTTGTAAACACAGATGGTGTGCTTCTTAACAATTGAATTAACTGGAGGGAGAGCACATCAATTTTTTTAAAATCTTGTTGATCTTGATTCTTTAAAAACAACCACTCTGCATATAAATTTTCAAAGCGATACATTTCGATCGGATTCAACATATATACTTTAGCAGACTGATGGGCCAAAATGGTTTCCCCAATTAATGTTTTCAAGTAATTGATAAAATCTAATTTTTGAAACCGCGAAGGCCAAACTGGGAAAATGAAACTCAAAGTATCAGAATATTGAAAATCAACGGGGAATCCATGGCCGGCACCCCCAACAAGATTAACCTCTAAAACCGACTCGGGAGAAATATTTTTAGATTTAAATTCCTGGAAAAACCGGATACATTGATCGATTGCTTTTTTTGCGCCTGGTTTGGAACTAAAAGTATTTTTCAAACGAGCAACAGGCTCATGAGAGAAATTATAAATCAAAACAGAATAATTTAAAGAATCATCCGTATCAACCACACTGTAATTCTCTACTACTAATCCAAATTCTGCAATATCTTCCCCTAATGAGCGCTGAAACTCTAAATCACTTGGGTAAAGTCCTTCAATAAACTCCTCTCCCTCAGAATCTAAATAAGAAAATATGTAAGACACGGATTCCATAGGTCTGAGCAAAATATTCTCGACTAGGTGAAATCCCTCAGATTGAAGATCTAATTCCGTAATAGTAGAAATTATTTTATTCCGGATTTTTATGCAATCTTCCATAGCATCAGTTTGATAAACCAAGGAAGAGTATTCAAGATTACGCTGTTTTAGAAGTAAAAAAGTCTGGCCTTTATCTTTAGATTGAGTGATGGTAAGCCCCTTTTCTTGTGTAACTAATTCAAATATTTCTTTAACTAGAGAAATTCCTTTTCCATAAAAATGAACAGTACCATCTTTGTAGTTTTCTGCAGAAAGGGCGTACACCAATCCAGAATTAGTTTCCAATTTCAAATCCAAAAGGTTCCATTCACCGATTACTTGTTTGGGTTGTTCGATTTGAAAATGATTGATCAATGGAGCTGAAATCGTCCTTTTAGTTAAGTCTTGAATGCCTAAAGAAAGCCCAATTTTCTTTTCTAAGCTTGAAATGTTATCGCAATCCCAAACCCTATCAGACTTCAAATCAAATCCTTTGGCTTTTGTTTTGCCTAATTCAATGATTTGTTTTAATAAATTAACCTTTGTTTGAATAGCAGTAAGTCCCCAATTTTCACTAGAATCTAGGACACTAGACCTACTAATTTTCTTCAAACTTGCTTCATCTAATTTTTCTCCAAATCTTGCTAATAAATGGTCTAAAACTCGATTTCTTCGGTTTATAAATTCTTCTTTTCTCTCAAAATCCTGATTCAAACTCTCCTCTAATTGTTTGAAATCTGTTAAGATATTTTTTAAATCAGAAATCCCTAAAGGAAGTTGGTGAAAATAGGTTTGTTTTAAATCACTGACAGAAAAAAGCATACGTAAGCCTCCTAATTGTGCCAAATAAGAAGCCATTATTTGTTCAAAAAAATATAGATATGCAGATACTTGAAGTGCAGAAGCTTGAATTTCCCTTGGAGAATTTTTTGAGATTCCATTGTCACCAACACCAAAAAATTGTGGCAATTCATTGTGTATTGGAAAATGATTTTTTAATTGGTCTAACGAAAATCTACCCTTTGGTAAATTTTCTTCGTAACTGAGCTCTTTAAAATAAAATTTAGTGCTAGAAGACACTTCGGAAGAAAGTAATTGTTTGGTAATTATGGGGTCTATCTCATAAGAAATAGAATTTTTTACCAATTGGAGTTTACTTGTAAAATTTTCGGTTAAGTCGTCTAAGTACTGGATTTTTGGAAATTCTGTTTTTTCTAATTGAACAAAATTGTCAAATACAGGAAGTCCATTTTTAAATAATTGTAGACTTCGGATTTCTTTAACTCCTTCCACGCCTAAGATTAACTCCTTTATCCGTGAAAGATAAACCGCATCTAATTTTGAGTTTAAATCATCTTCAAAAATATAGCCATACTTTGGCAAAGGACCTGTAAATACTTTTTCCGGGGAAAATCCTTCTTCTCTCCAAAGTTTAACTGGATCATGAAATTGAACCTGCGGATTAATATAGGCATCTAAAGAAGCGTAAATTTTTGCCATTACTAGCTCACCTAAGGCATCCGATTCAATACTTATTGATCCTTCAACACTTAGGTATACTTTCTTTAGTATATAAACGTCTTCAAGATCATGTCCTAACAACCTATTCCCATAAAAAAGGTCTGTTACCTCTTTTTTTAGGTAATTTAGCTCGATATCACTTAAATCTTCCGCACATTCAATATAGATTTCAAAAAGACCATTTAATCCCATTTTATGATTTAAAATGGGGACAACCCATGCATTTGCCACCAATTTGATCCGATCAATTATCAATTTTCTGTAATCATTCACGGTAATTGGTGAACAACTAAACATGGTAGCAGGACCAAAGAGTAAATTTTCTTTTATAGAATCAAAGCTATCAGAACCCAACAAAAAAAGATCCTCAATTGGAAAATTTGTCCGATACCCCAAATCTGTGAGAGCATAGGTCAAATATTCCAAGAAGGTAACTCCAGGATCATGGTAGTTGTAATCAGTCCAAATCTTTCCCGAATATTTTTGAGCATATTTTAGTCCCTCTTCGAATAGAAGGTCATACCTCAATATAGGTTTATCGGAATGTTCGGTTGGAATAAAATTAGACACAGTTGCTGGAATGTTTACAAGGTTGGTTTAAAGAGGCAATAAGCTCCCAATTGAATATCGAATTGGATACGCTTCTCCAGAAGTTGGGTTCAAACCATAATGACGAGCTGTTCGAACTTGTAAGGTATAATTATACAAACTTCCAGACCAACGAAACTTCAACCGATTGAAATAACTGCCATAGTAGCTAGAAGTTTGGTTTATTTTTCCACGCGATAATGGACCTCCAAATGTATTTAATGCTATTACATGTGAAAGCGCATATCGACCACTTCCTTTTTCTCCATCTACCCGAGCCATTATTTCAAACGCACAAGGTTCTTTAATCTGGTCCACAATTGAATACCACTTTCCATCCCCAGGTACTTCCCCTGCATGGAGCGACCCTACCCTACCCTTTGCAGTAACTACCCCATTTACATCCAATTTGGATTTAGGATTATCTTCACCTACTCCAACTCTACCCCCATTTTTTAAAACGAGTAAAGGAGAGGTTTCTTCTTCCTGAAATGTTAGCCCTCCTGCCTGTTCTGGATCCAAATTAATGCTCCATTCTGGATGAACCTGCTTGAAATTTTTATAAAAAGAAATTAATCGCTTGGATCTACCTACAGGGGTAATTCGAAAACCATTTTCTCCTTCCCTAGAAATTCCATCATCCACGATATTAACTGTAGACTCAATCAAATCTGCAAAATGCCGCTCTGTGGGGGCGCTACCTTTTTTAAAATAATTGATTAAGGATTGTCTATTTAGTAAGGCCATGATTAAAATTTCAAATTAAAATGATAAAATGAATCGTCTTCTACTTGCTTTACTTCTGTATTTGAATATTCGATACGTTCGATATTCTCCGAAGTAATAATCAAATTTTCCCCTATCACCATATCCTCCAAGTCAAATGCTTCAGCAGGCAAATAATTTTCCTCTTCCACAATTTCAATCTTTTTCAATGGATAAGGAACTAAAATGGACCAAGGCTTGCCAATAGTCACTGTCTCCATGCCATCTTCCAATAAAGCACCATCTATAAATTGGTAATCCCCTTGTTCATTTTCATACATCTGTGCCAAAGAAAAACTTGTAAAAAATTTAACATAAGACCTGGAAGTAATCAAATTTAAAATTTCCGCACGCTTAGTTTCTCGGTGGTCAAAAGCCGAAGTAATGTCCTCAAAAAACCAAGGACAGGTTTCTTCTAAGAGTTCGTCATAAAGTCTTTTAAATAAAAGTCCCGTTTCTGGTGAGGTAAATTTAATTTTACCTTTAATCATTAAGTATTCAAACTGGGGAGTAATAACCTTAAATTTAATAAAGGGGTTGACAATTTGCTTCAAGTAAAGCTCCATCTCCTTGAGTTGTCCAGGATTTAATTTAGGCAGGTAAAAGCTACTTTTATCTTCAATCCTTGGCATTCCTACCACCACTAGATTACCTGATTCAACAAACCTTTCGTTGCCAAAATTTCCAAAAACTTTCACGAATCCAAGCCAATCAAATTCTTGAAGCAACATTTTTTCGATATCCCACTGGGTAACCGCTCTAAATTTATGCTTGAGACTTTCACTTACACGCTGAAAATAGTTCGCCTTTCCTTCTTTAGCTCTACCTCCTGAAGAAGCTAAAGGTTGAATTATTTCTAGGAGTCCAGGAATGTCTTGCTCAAAAGATTGCACAGAAAATGCAGGTAAAACGGGCTCATGAATTACCCCCTCCTCCAGAATTGCAGTTGCAGAAAAAGCATTTGGGTAAACTCCTGACAAAATACTGGCCATTGGCAGTTGATCCTTGGTACGGCAACAAATCCAAAAAAATGTAGAAGGCATGACCAAATTATTCAAATTAATATCCTTGGGACTCTTAAAAGAGATGATGCCTGACTTGGTTAATCCAAAACTGGAATCAAACAAAATATCTTCTTGTTTAATTGCTTTCCATTCATCATTTGCTAAGTAAAACCAATCTAGCTTTGGAGCTTCACCGTGAAACCCACCATTGTTTTTCTCAATCTGAAAAAGCATGCTAAATTCTTCAGGAAACTCTTTCGCCTCTATTCCAAAAAACAAAGCTCCCTGAAGTTCAAAGTAAGGGAGTAAGCCAC
>JALRIY010000079.1 GCA_023255285.1 Algoriphagus sp. | reverse complement strand
GAACTCTTGAAAACCTGGAACCTGAAATCAGGAAATCGGGAAATTCAAGAAGTCCTATTTGGAAAGAAAACTACCCAACTTCGCGTGGATGCTCAAGGGGCGCAGATCGACCTCATTCTTGGACCTTGGGAATCGGCAGTGTTTGAAGTGAGGTAAGGATAGGCATGCCATGACCTTCAATGGTAAGCCTCTGTACCTAAGACTAATTTTTAATTAGAAAAAGAGATAAATCCCTGGTTTTATTTAATTTAAAGTTCCAACTTTTCAGAACCAGGTATGTCTCCAACTGATAAACTCAACCGCCGAGAATTCATTTCTTCGGCAGCCACCATCGCGGCCTCCATCTCCATAGTCCCCTCTTCTGTCATTGCCGGTACAGGGCATGTGCCTCCTTCTGACCAACTTACCGTGGCCAATATCGGCTGTGGAACCCAAGGGTTGCGTGAGATGGGAAGTTTGCTTAAAAACCCAAAAATCAGACTTATCGCTGTATGCGACGTCAATAAATTTTCCACGGACTACATCGATTGGTCCCCTTACGGAATCCGAAATGACATTCGACAAACCCTTGGAGATGCTTTTTGGTGGGAAGGTAAGCCAGGCATCCCTGGAGGCAGAGACATCGGCCAAGAATATGTAGAAAAATACTACGCCATAAACAAGCCCTCCGGGCGATACAAGGGCTGTGCGAGTTACGAGGATTACCAGGAACTCTTGGATCAGGAAAAAGGCATCGACGTAGTAAAAATCATGACCCCAGACCATACCCATGCGCCCATCGCTTTGGCTGCTATGGGTAAAAAAATACATGTGGTCACCCATAAACCCATAGCTAACAGACTGCTAGAAGGACGAAAAGTAATCCAAAAGGCAGGGGAATCAGGGGTGATTAGCCACCTCCTTGCCTGGTCTGATCGGCCAGAATACAGGCAGATAAAAGCCTGGTTAGAGGCAGGTCTAATCGGGGACTTGCAGGAAATTCACAATTGGTCTTACCGACCTGTATGGCAGCAGTGGACCCGGCGTCCACAGGAGCAACAACCCATTCCAGACGGTTTTAATTGGCAACTTTGGCTTGGACCTGTTCCAGACATGCCTTACCATAAAAATTATACCCACAATGTTTTCCGCGGCTGGTACGAATTTGGAGGCGGATCCATCGCCGACATGGGGCATTACAGTCTTTTTCCCTTATTTGAAACCTTAGGCATTGACCGAAGTCCAATTTCTGTACGTGCTTATGGGACCACCACGCGAGAAGAAGTCAACCAGGTCTACCAATGGGTGAAAAATGAAGTAGCCTTTCCTGCCAGCTGCATGATCAAATGGAAATTTCCTAAGCAAACCACGCTCCCTGCCTTTGATCTATTTTGGTACGATGGAGGTATGAAACCTTTTGCCTGCGAAGAACTTGAATCTGAAGGAAAAGATATCCCTGAAGAAGGGTTGCTGCTAGTCGGTAGCAAAGGAAAGATCTTGGGAGGCTTCCGTGGAGAAAATCCCGTGCTGCTCCCAGAAGGAGCTGCCATGCAAGGCCGCGATGCGGAGCGCATTGATTCTCGAGAGGTAGATCGGAAAACAGACAGCTGGGTAGACGCCATGCTGGAAAACAAACAGACTCCAGGCAGCTTCACCCGAGCGCAATGCATTACAGACACCATAAATCTAGGGGCAATTGCGTTGAGAGCAGGTAAAAAAATAGATTTTGATCCCGAAAAAGTTAACATTACCAACGATTTAGAGGCCAATGCCCTGCTGACCCGAACTTACCGCTCAGGCTGGGAAATCTGATTCCTCTCAGCCATCATCGACAACCATGTTTTAAACCCAATCTGATCCCATGACTAGTAGAAGAAATTTCCTCAAAACCACAGGACTTGCTAGCGCAGCCCTAGGACTTGGTCTACCTACCTTAAGTTTTACTCGACCTGGTGCCGACCTTCCCTTCAAGATCTCCCTAGCCGAGTGGTCCGTCAATCGCCTACTTTTTTCAAAAAAATTGGATCACCTGGACTTTCCACTAGAAGCCAAAAAACACGGTATTCATGCAGTAGAGTATGTCAACCAGTTTTTTATAGATAAGGCCCAAGATTTTAATTACTTAAAAGAGATGAATACCCGATGCCTTAATGAAGGCATTACGCAAGTATTGATTATGGTAGACCGGGAAGGTATGCTTGGGGCTCGTGCAGCAGCCGATCGTCAAAAAGCAGTGGAAAATCACAAAAAATGGATTGAAGCTGCCAATTTCCTTGGTTGCCACACCGTACGGGTCAACGGCTATTCTGACATCGCTTGGTCTGACCGACCTGAAGATGCCGCCGAGGCCTCCAAACTGGTAAGCGACAGTATTCATCAACTCGCTACATTTGCTGAGTCCTCAGGGACTCACATCGTAATCGAAAATCATGGGGGATTTTCCTCCAATGGCAAATGGCTGGCAGAAACTATTCGAAATGCAGACCATCCACTGGCAGGAACGCTGCCCGATTTTGGCAACTTCCGCTTAGGTACCGTAGATGGCAAACCTGCCTCCTACGACTCCTACCGTGGGGTGGATGAGTTGATGCCTCTTGCCACAGGAGTGAGTTTGAAACCAAAAGTCTGGGACGATGCCGGTCAGGAGTCGGATTTGGATTACAAACGCATGATGAAGTTGGTTCTTTCCCATGGGTATAGCGGCCATGTAGGCATTGAGCATGGAGATAAGGATAGAGAATGGGAAAGCATCGTTGCCATTCGTGAAATTCTCGAGGGACTGCAAAAACCCAATGCCCTAAAGTAAGTAACGCTCATTATCTGCACCCGATGAACCAACAACTTGGACAACTTTCCCTTCTGGTAAAAGACTACGACGAGGCCATTCAGTACTACACAGAGACGCTAGGCTTCGACTTATTGGAAGACACGCCGATGACGGACACCAAGCGCTGGGTGCGCATAGCACCCAAAGGCTCCAGCTGCCAGTTGCTCTTGGCCAAGGCTGCCAACGAAGCCCAACTTAGCCAGGTGGGTTGCCAAGCGGGAGGACGTGTGTTTTTGTTTCTGTATACCGACGACTTTTGGAGAGATTACGAGAACTACCGCTCCAAAGGCGTGGTCTTTATCAGGGAACCGGCAGAAGAATCTTTTGGAATTGTTTCCGTATTTTCGGACCTCCATGGAAATCTCTGGGATTTGATTCAACCCAAGACGACCTAACTTATACCTATGGATTCACAAGTAAACAATCCCCTCCACGGAGTCACCTTGGCCGACATGATCGCCCAACTGGTGTCCTTCTACGGTTGGGAAGACCTGGGTGAGCGCATTACCATTCGCTGCTTTACGCACGATCCTAGCATTGCCTCGAGTTTAAAGTTTCTACGCAAAACACCCTGGGCAAGGGATCGGGTAGAAGGGCTTTACCTCAAAATGTTACGGGATGCCAAAAAAGAAGGTGGCCCGTTGGGGAATTGAGGGTTTTACTTAAACCTTTGAGGTTTGAAAAACCTCAAAGGTGGAACGAAAAAGCCCGTCCCGCAAATTGCGGGACGGGCTTTTTCGTAAGGCGGGTGGTTTTGATTATACGTAGTTGTTGAGCATCACCGGCATCACCAACATCAAGATGTCTTCGTTGGCATCTTGCGTCACTGGCAAGATCAAACCTGCGCGATTCGGCGCCGAGAATTTCAAACTTACATCCTTACAAGAAAGGTTGTTTAGCATCTCTACCAAGAACTTGGCATTGAATCCAATCTCTATGTCTTCTCCTTCATGGTCACAAGACAAGCGCTCGTTTGCTTCGTTGGAGAAGTCCAAATCTTCCGCTGAGATCATCAACTCGCTACCTGTCAACTTCAAGCGCACTTGGTGAGTAGTCTTGTTCGCATAGATGGCGATACGTCGCAAGGAACCCAAAAACTCCAAACGATCAATGGTCATTCGGTTTGGATTTTCTCCAGGAATCACATTTTCATAATCCGGGAATCTCTCGTCAATTAAACGACAGATCATCTTGATATTATTGAACTTGAAATAAGCATTGGACTGGTTAAATTCAACCGAAACAGGCACATTCTCAGATGGCAAGGTGGTCTTCAATAGGTTCAGCGCTTTTCTTGGGATGATCAAGCTAGCCCCATTGCTAGAGGCTACATCCACTCTTCGGTAGCGTACCAAACGGTGGCCGTCTGTAGCCACAAAAGTGGTGTTGGTTGGACTCAAGTTGATATAGACCCCTGTCATCGCAGGACGAAGTTCGTCCGAAGAGGTTGCAAAAATGGTGTTTGCAATAGCTGAAGACAATACTTCTGTAGACATATCTACAGTAGTTGCATTGCTAACTGTAGGTATTTTTGGAAAATCTGTGGCATTTTCGCCAGCAAGACGGTAGCGTCCATTGTCTGAACTTATTTCTACCGCGTAGGTGTCGTGATCAATACTGAAGGTCACAGGCTGCTCTGGCAAGTTTTTTAAGGTCTCAATCAAAATGCGTGCAGGCACTGCGATATTTCCATCTTCCTTAGCTTCCACCTGGAGTTGAGTCATCATTGAAGTCTGCAAATCCGAAGCAGTGATGGTCAATACGGCTCCTTTGATTTCAAAAAGAAAGTTTTCCAGAATAGGTACCACAGGATTGGTGGTCACTACACCGTTGATGGCAGAAAGCTGCTTGAGCAAGGCGGAGGAAGAAACAATAAATTTCATATCGTAGGGGGTGGTATAGTTTTTCTCTAGTGTGGTAAATTTATAAATAAAATGCTAATTCAGTGGGCCTCCCACCCAATTGTACTAAAAAAGTTGCAAATAGGTACCAGTTTTTTCGTTTAACCCCTTCGTGAAAATCGTTTTACCCGGAACAAACCAATAACACCGCCTATCAGCACCAAGAATAAAACAGGTCCACCCACATTGATCCACTGCCAGAATTGCTTTTCTCCTGCAACCTTCACCTTATCCAAGGGACGAATTTGCAAGACTTTGGTTCGTGTGGAAATGATGCCTTCTGGGTCTGTCAAGTACTGCACTACGTTCTCCAAAAACTGTTTATTGGCAAAGGTAGTTTGTTCCATCGGGTCCTCTCCAAGCGGAAGTGGTTCCTGATCTACTGGGTTGACCTGGCTTTGAAACAAGGAAGCATCACCAAGCGCGAGCACTTTCCCTTTTCCGCTTTCTTTTAACTGACTACCAGCAAATTCCACCGGAACAAATCGATTTTTGAACAAAGAAGTAAACTCCCCTTCTAACAAGTAGGCAAGTGGCAGGTTGGATACTCCAAATTCAGATTCTAATGGTGGTTCTTGAACTGCCGTTATGCTAACTAGATGTGGTAGGGGCAAGACCCGAGAACGCTCCGAAGTAAAAAGTAAGGGGGTCTTTTTTACCCCATCGGCCTTTATGGTATCAAGGCTACTTGCAAACCGAAAGCCAACCTGATCCAGCCCTTTGGTGATGGGATGTACCTGCACGCGACTCGCGTGAAAATGGTAGAGCCAAGGCATGGGAACGAACTGCTCTTGGTTGCCAAAGTTGCCTCCCATCACTGGAATGACCCCAAAGTTGAGATCTTGGATAAGATCCTTGTTGACACGGATCCCATACCGAAATAATAGGCGATCCAAGCTATTTTCTTGCGGCAAAGCCAAAGCTCCTTCTCCCGCCAATTGACTTAAATCTAACTTTGCTCCCTCCGACGCCACTATCAAATTGCCTCCACCCATCAAGTATTGATCCAAGAGGAATAATTCGCGATCGGTGAAGTCGCTGTCCGGACCCAAAATGAATACCGCAGCAAAGGAACTTAGGTCCTCTACTTTTTTGGCCTGCTCCAAAGGCACTTTAAACAATTCGTAGCGCCCATCTAGCGCCTCCACAATCCCAAAACCATCGTCTTCTGCCAGTTCTCCATGGCCAATAATTAGGGCAATGGCACTTTTTTGGGGATACAATAATTTTTGGATAGCCTGTGCTAACTCAAACTCTAAGTTTTCAATGGAAGCATTCAAGGTTTGCTCCGCCGACATGCCTCGCTCCCCTTTCAAAATCAATGCTCCTATTTCGTAGGTGTCATCTGACACCAAGATTCCTGGAAAAATAAGTTGTGTTTGCTGCCCTGTCGCCTGGTTGACAAAAAGATTGGTCGGGCGAATGCCGTAATCTGCAAGCGTAAAAATAAAATCTTCTTTCAGGGAGTCGGTTACTTCCAAAGGATCAAAATAAGAAACGGTAATGCTCTCCGCTGAATAGGCATTGAAGGTGTGTACAGTCTCCTCGATGGATTTTTGAAGGCGACGCATCCCACCCGGAAGTTGATCGCCAGTCAATAAAATATCTACCTGTAAAGGACGGTCTATTTCTCCCAAGAGCTTAAGCGTAGAAGCATGTAGGGAATAGCGCTTTTCCTCTGTAAGATCAATTCGAAACCGAAGGGCCTGACCCAAGCCGAAGAGTACTAAGACGCCCAAGCTTAGAATTCCAAATGAAAGGAGCCGATTTGTAAGGAGCCGATTCATTTCTTCTTCAAAATCAAGACCGTTGCCCCAAGAAAAACCCAAATCATCCCTAGCAGAAAAAAGAGGTCCCTGCTGTCAATCACTCCTCGGCTCAAGCTAGCATAACGATAACTCAAACTGAGTTCCTCCACCCAATAGACCCATTGTCCTGGTACCATCCCCGCCAAGGCTGTCAATCCAAAGTACAAGATAAAGCAAAGAAATACACCGAGCACAAAGGCCACCACTTGTTGGGAAGTCAGCGAACTCGCAAACAAGCCCACAGCGGAAAAAGTAGATCCGATCATTAGTAGCCCAAGCCAACTTCCAAAGAAGCCCGCCCAATCCAAGTTGCCCGGAGGATCACCCAGCAGAGAAATGGAGTAGGCATAGCCCAAAGTGGGCAGTACGGCTAGAAAAACAAGTAGAAGTAGGGCTAGGTACTTGGCCAGGACGATCTGAACCAAACTAAGCGGAGAGGTCTGCAACAGTTCCCAAGTTCCTGCCCGGCGCTCTTCGGCCAAGCTACGCATGGAAATCGCGGGGATCAAAAAAGTAAACACATAGGGGGTGTATAGAAAAAGGGACTCCAAATCTGCATAGCCATAATCCAGCACGGAAGTTTCTGGAAAAACCCAGACAATCAAACCCAAGGCCATCAAAAACAAACCCAAGACCAGGTAGCCAGTAAGGCTTCCAAAAAAGGCTAAAATTTCTTTGAAGAATAAGCTTTTCATTGGCCCTGCGTGATTTCCCGAAAAAGTGTTTCCAAATTTTTAACGTCTTGGTCCAAACGAATCAGGCTGAGTTGCCGCTGCGCCACCACCTGCAAAATCGCCTTTCGCGTTGCTGTAGCATTTGGAGTAAGTAGGATTAATTCTTGTGGAGCTTTACTTCCAAACCTAGGGGTTCCGATGCCTTCAAACCAAGATAATTCCAATGCTTCTTCCGTTTCGAGAATCAAGGTTACCTGGGAGGAAGCCGATTTCAAGTCAGCCAGCGAACCTGCCGATCGGATTTTCCCTTGGTTGATGATCACCACATCCTGGCAGACGGCCTCTACCTCTTGCATGATGTGGGTAGAAAAAATCAAGGTCTTGTTTTCCGCTACCTCTAAGATCAAGTTGCGGATATCCAAGAGCTGATTGGGATCCAAACCCGTGGTGGGCTCATCTAGGATCACCAACGCTGGATCATGGAGCAGTGCCCGTGCAATGCCCACCCGCTGGCGATAGCCTTTGGATAGCTGTCCGATTTTCTTGTGTTGCTCGCTTTGAAGACCAGTTTTTCGGATCATCTCCTCCGTACGGCGGCGGATATCGGTAGCTTTCATGCCGTAGATGCCTCCTGAAAATTCTAAAAACTCACGCACGTAACTGTCCAGGTAGAGGGGGTTATTCTCAGGCAAGTAGCCAATCCGAGCGGCTAATTTTTTGGGATGCGCAAAGGCATCTTCTCCCAGTAGGCTAACCGATCCTGAATCTGCAGCCAGGTAGCCCGTAATAATTTTCATCGTGGTCGACTTTCCTGCTCCATTAGGACCCAAAAAGCCCAAAATTCGGCCTGGAGAAGCCGAGAAACTAACTTCATCCAGTGCTTTTTGAGAACCGTATCGTTTACTAAGCTGAGAAACCTGGAGAGACATGCTGGGGCGATTCAATGCAAATCGAGTACCCACAAAAATACAGATTGCACTTGGAACGACAAGGGCGATTTTTCAGGTATGCTAGTTTCTATTTTTCTGATTATCCGCTTTTTCACCACTAACCAGAGAAAAAAAGGTTTGAGGTTCAATTAGGTAAGCTGTTGACCGTTGACTATAGTCTGTCAACGATTCCCACACTTTTAAATAGCTATACTGAGTACTGGCACGATTGCGGATAATCCTATTCTATTTTTTCCCTTTTGGACGAAGTGGACGGCATTCTACATCGACTACAAAATAGTTCGGATGTGTTTCCAGGGTTTGCACAACAGTTTGTGCTACATCCTCCGCCCGCATCATGTGTTCGTGTGCATCCATACCCGGAATATCATCGAAGAAGTGGGTTTGGATGGATCCTGGATAGATGGTAGATACCTTGATTCCATAGTCACGAAGCTCCATGTAGAGGGAGTGGGAAATGCCGCGCACGGCATGTTTGGTGCCTACATAACCCGCAAAGTTGGCTACGCCATTGAGTCCAGCGATGGAGGCCACGTTGAGAATATGTCCTTCGTCTGCTGCTTTCATGGCAGGAATGAGTCGTTTGGTCGTATAAAAAATACCATGGACATTGGTGTCAAACATGGATTTCCAATCTGCAGTAGCCATGCTTTCTAGGGCGCCTGCCACGCCAAAGCCGGCATTGTTTACCAAAATGCGGATGTCTGCTCCCAAAGCGGCTACCGTATCGGTATATGCTCTGGCTACCTGTGCTTCGTCTGCCACATCGCAGGAGAAGAAATGAAAATGGGGATGATTAAAATCCGGTTGGTTTCTTCCCCAGCCCGCTACGACTGTCCCTTTTTCAAGTAACCCCTTGACGATTTCCAACCCGAGTCCTTTGCTTACGCCTGTGACCACGGCTACTTTATTTTTTAATTCCATTGCCTGTTTGTTTCTCCTAGTAAAGCCATTTTCCACCGAAAAGTTCTGCAAACCTAGGCTTTATCCAAAATTTCATGCAAATTTCATTCGTTGATTTAGATTTAAACTTTCAAGATTACTACCAATCGCTAATCCTAGCTATGAAGAAATTAATCCTTCCCCTGCTGCTCTTGAGTAGCACGGCTATTGCCCAAAGCAAACTTCGCCCCAGCATTGATCAAATGGCGGCAGCCATCGAAACCAAAGTCATCGACTGGAGACGCGACATTCACCAGTACCCAGAGCTAGGCAACGAAGAAACGCGTACTGCCAAAAAGGTAGCCGACCACTTGCGCTCCTTAGGCATTGAGGTACAAGAAGGGGTAGCCACTACCGGAGTGGTTGGTATTTTGCGTGGCGGCAAGCCTGGACCCATGGTTGCCCTACGTGCCGATATGGATGCACTACCCGTGACCGAACGCGTAGACTTACCTTTCAAATCTAACGTCACCGCCACCTACAATGGGCAGCAAACCGGCGTGATGCATGCCTGCGGGCACGATAGCCACGTGGCGATCTTGATGGGAGT
>JALRIY010000078.1 GCA_023255285.1 Algoriphagus sp. | reverse complement strand
CTCTGAACTTGCTCCATCTCCTGAAAAGACGAGAGTTACTTTTTTCTCCCCAGCAAGTTTATGAGCCAACCCAATTCCGTCAGCAATGGCCAACTGAGGACCGAGGTGAGAAATCATTCCTACAATATGGTGTTCGATGCTCCCAAAATGAAAGGATCGGTCCCTGCCCTTTGTAAATCCCAATTCTTTGCCCTGAAACTGTGCAAAAAGGCGTTCTAGGGGTAGGTTTCGTCCAGTAAAAATACCCAAATTTCGGTGCATGGGTAGGATAAATTCATCAGAAGCAAGGGCATTTACCGCACCGATTGAAATGGCTTCTTGCCCCCATCCACTAAACCACTTTGATATTCGTCCTTGTCGAAGGAGGATTAACATTTTTTCTTCAATTCTTCGCGGCACTAGCAAGGATTCGTAGAGGTTTAGCAGGGTCTCGTTAGAATGATTTTTTCGATCAAAAGCTAAATTTTGGGCGTTAGGGGCGGTGAATTCCATAGAGGGTGATTTTCTAAACTAAGGTACGCTAGGGAAAGTAATCGCCAAAAGGTTTTTGTATGGAGGGAGCTGATTTAGAAAAGGAAGTGACTGTGATTCCCTCTCCTGCAAGCGCCCCGACTTACATCGGGGCTAAAAATAAATGCAAGGAGTTAAAAAATTTTGCTGTATGGGCCGAAATTAGATAATACTTGACCCCAACTTTCAAACCCTGCGTTAAGGTTGTTTTACTAATGTGTTAAGAAGGGGTGGGTAAGCGGGAAAAGGCTGCGTCCAAACTAGGGTCAAGTGGGCTGACCATTCTTTTTCAAGCCTTTTTAACTACCTTCGTCTTCCAAAACCGATGTAAATTCTGTGAAAGCAAGAACATTAAAAAAGGATAAAGTCAACATCATCACGATGGGTTGTTCCAAAAATCTAGTCGATTCTGAGGTACTCCTTACCCAACTTAAAGGCAATGGGATTGATGCTAGCCATGAGTCAGACCTTCAGGATAATAACATCATTATTATCAACACTTGCGGATTTATTGACAATGCCAAGCAAGAATCCATCGATACCATTTTACAATATGTAGAGGCGAAGGAAAAGGGATTGGTTGACAAGGTTTATGTAACAGGCTGCCTTTCGCAGCGATACAAAGATGACTTGGAGCAAGAGATTCCTCAAGTAGATGCATTCTTCGGAACACGAGACTTGCCTGCAATACTCAAAAAGTTCAAAGCCGATTACAAGCATGAATTGGTAGGAGAGCGTTTGCTTACCCATGCTAGTCACTATGCCTATATGAAGATATCTGAGGGCTGTGATCGTCCTTGTTCCTTCTGCGCCATCCCCTTGATGCGGGGAGGTCATATTTCTAGACCCATCGAAGAACTTGTCAAAGAAGCCCAGCACCAGGCTGCCAACGGCACCAAGGAACTGTTGCTCATCGCACAAGATTCGACTTATTATGGGTTGGACTTGTACAAAAAGCGCAACCTTGCCCAGCTACTTCGAAAGCTTTCTGATGTGGAGGGAATCGACTGGATTCGTTTGCATTACGCCTATCCGACTGGCTTTCCGATGGACGTCATCGAGGTGATGAAGGAGCGTCCGAATATTTGCAAGTACCTAGACATACCCCTCCAACACGGATCGACGGATGTGCTCAAATCCATGCGTAGAGGAACTACCCGTGAGAAGCAGGAGGAGTTGATTCATAGCATCCGTGATCTGATCCCAGAGATTGCGATTCGTACAACGCTTATTGCCGGACACCCTGGTGAAGGAGAAAAAGAATTTCAAGAGATGGTCGATTTTGTAGAACGCATGAAATTTGAACGCTTGGGGGTATTTACCTATTCTCATGAGGAAAATACGCATGCTTTTGGGATGGAAGACCTTTTGTCTCAAGAAGAAAAGCAAGCGCGTGCCAATCAGCTAATGGAGGTGCAGGAACAGATTAGTTATGACCTCAATCAAGAAAAAATAGGTAAGACCTTCAAGGTATTGATTGATAAGAAGGAGGGTGGACATTTTGTAGGGCGTACCGAGTTTGATTCGGTAGAGGTAGATAACGAAGTCTTGATTTCTGCTGCCACTCAGTACTGTCGTGTAGGGGATTTTGTAACTGTTAAGGTATACGATGCTACCGAATTTGACTTGTTTGCAACTGTGATAGACTAAAAAGTAAAAAAAAGGAGCTGCGGCTCCTTTTTTTATGCAAAACATAAAATAAAATTGAAAACTTCAAGGCAGTTCATTCGTTCTTAAAGGACTGAAGCAATCTTGTTCAATTCAATTAATCAGTATGAAATTTCTTCACCAGTTAGTCCTTCTTCTTTTTTTAAGTAGCCATGTAGCCCAAGCACAAGGCTTTTTTTACTTCGGGAATTCAAATTTAGTAGGAATGGGGAAAATGGTTGGAACTAGTAAAGAGGGGGTTTGGGTTATTTATGGCCGAAAAGAACAAGTACCTAATCCTACTTCGGCGGTAGCTGAAGTAGGAGAAATGGACGTCAAGGAAAACTTCAATTTAGAATTTCCACTTTACGAACTGACCTTCAAAAGCAATCAGGTAGATGGGGTTTTTCAAGAGTTTTACCCTGAGGGGATGACCAAGAAATTGGTAAATTATCAAAATGGGCTACTTCATGGAGAATTTTTTGAATTTAGTAGGCAAGGCGAGGTCCTTCTTTCAGGGGCTTATTTTGAAGGTGAAAAATCAGGAGACTGGTTTGTTTACCGATCAGATGGTAGCCTAAAATCTGAATATAGTTACCAAAACAACCAACTGGAGGGGATTTCCATTGCTTATTATGCCTCTGGCCAAGTTTCTGAGCGTATTCCATTTGAGAAAGGCGATATTAATGGATTGTACGAGTCCTTTTTTCCCGACGGAAGCTTGAAGCAAGGTGTGAATTTTGTAGACGGTCAGGAGCAAGGAGAGTTCAACCAATTTCACATGGATGGAAAATTGGCCATTGTGGCAAATTTTTCAAAGGGAATATTGGAGGGGTTATGGGAAAGCTTCGATGAACAAGGCCGATTGCTGGCAAGGGGGGAGTACCTCCAAGGAGAGCGTACGGGTGAGTGGAAGGAGATTTATCCCAATGTGTCCAATTTTTATCAGAGGGGTAACTATAAAAATGGCTTAAAGGATGGAAAATGGCAGGTTTTAGGAGCCAATGATTTTGTGCACCAAGAAGAGACCTTTGGAGAAGGAGTATTGTTAGCCATCAGTGAGTTTACGTCGCGCACTGGGGATAAGCTAGATGGGGGAAGTTTGGCAGAAGGTGATGGAAGAAGAGTCTTTTACGATGCTGAAGGAAACCGACTAGAAAAGGGAAAGTATACCAATGGTTTGCGTTCGGGTACCTGGTATGCCTACTTTCCAGAAACCAATTTAGTAGCGAGGGCCGGGACTTATGTAAATGGTCAAAAGCGAGGAACTTGGAAATACTATGATTTTACTGGTCAGTTGGTGAGTGAAGAAGTTTTTTCTACTTCCTCCGAGGAATCTGAACGAACAGTAGGTTCTCCTACTGCATCTGATTCCCCTAAATCTAGGTCTTACCTTCCTCTACAGACGACTGGTGGAGGAATGGTGAACTCACAAGTTTTAGTTACAACCCCTGATGGTACATTGGGTATTTCTGGACCAGGAATGTTTCAGAGGTGGAATTAATCTACTAGAAATACGATGGAAATAGGCTTCGCTTCCCTCTGTGGAATAGGTTGAAAAACCAATTTGCTGTATTTCACCGAGCTAGCCTACCTGCCTACGGTCATAGCCCTGCTGCAGGCAGGCACGGTTTATTTGTGCCTTATTTCTACTGTATTTCCATCCTTTTTCCAATTTATTTTCCCCATTTAACTAATTTCGCATCAAAATCAACTTAAATGACCCTGATCGAAGTAACCACCACCGCACATCAAATTGAATTTATCGAGATGGCTCCGTGGTTGTACCGTAACGAAAAAAATTGGATTCGTCCCATAGATCAGGACATTGAGGGGCTTTTCCATTCGGAGACCAACAAGCTTTTTAGAAATGGTGCCAAGGCCAAGCGCTGGTTACTCCAGGATGAATCTGGTAAAACCATTGGACGGATTGCTGCATTTGTCAATCCCAAAATGAAGGAAAAGCAGCCCACAGGTGGTCTTGGTTTTTTCGAATGCATAGAAAACCAAGACGCTGCTTTTATGCTGTTTGATCAAGCCAAAGCCTGGCTCCAAAGCGAAGGGATGGAGGCTATGGATGGACCGATCAACTTTGGGGAGCGCGACAAGTGGTGGGGGCTTTTAGTGGATGGATTTTCAGAGCCTAATTACAATATGCCTTGGAATTTTGGCTACTACCAATCCTTTTTTGAGAACTATGGATTTCAGCTTTACTTCAAGCAATACACCTATGCACGTAATGTGCAAAATGTAGGATTTGATCAAAAGATGGTCCAGCGTGCCCAAGTAATTTTGGCAAATAAAGACTATAGCTTTCGCTATATCAAGGGCAAAGAACTCCAAGAGAAGGCGCCTGAATATTTTATGACGGTGTACAATAAGGCCTGGGCTAGGCACATGGGTAAATCACTGGCCTTAAAAGAAGCCCAACTCATGTTTGCCAAAATGAAACCCATACTAGATGCGCGGTTGATTTACTTTGCCTTTTTCAAAGGAGAGCCTGTGGGATTCTTCATCCAGATTCCTGAGATCAACCAGATCTTTAAGCACGTCAACGGGAAAATGGACCTGATAGGAAAACTTAAATTTCTCTGGTACAAGACCTTTTTTCCACCCAATAAAATGCTTGGACTAGTTTTTGGAGTCGTTCCTGAACACCAAGGGAAGGGCGTAGAAAGTGCGATTGTACTGAGTTATGACCAGATGAGTGGCAAGGCCTCGTTCCCCTACAAGACCATTGAAATGAATTGGATTGGCGACTTTAATCCAAAGATGATGCGCGTTTGTGAGCAATTATTGGCAGAGATTTACAAAACTCACCATACTTATCGCTACCTTTTTGATCGCGAAAAACCTTTCGAAAGGCACCCTATTTTTGACTAGCCAAAGCGTCAAGGTCCTATATATAACAAAAGAACGACTGGATCTAGTTCCGGTACCAAAGGCAGATTAAATAGACATACCTCCAAAACATTAACGAATGAAAAAGTACAACGTAACCGGCATCGGAAATGCCCTAGTGGATATTGAGTTTAAAGTAACTGACCAGTTTTTTACAGACACTGGGGTAGAAAAAGGTCTTATGACCCTAGTGGATGAGGAACGTCAGAACCACCTCATGCAGGTAATTCACCATGCCGAAGCCAAAAAGCAAGCAGGTGGATCAGCGGCCAACTCGGTGGTGGCTGTAAGTCAGTTTGGAGGCAAATCCTTCTACTGCTTCCGCGTAGCCAATGACGAATTGGGGCATTTTTACCTCCAAGATTTGATTGATTCTGGAGTGGATATTGCCTTGACTGCTGCGCAACTCCAAAATGGGGTGACGGGGAAATGCTTGGTGATGGTGACCGAAGATTCGGAGCGGACCATGAATACCTTTTTAGGGATCACGCAAAATTTTTCTAGCCAGGATGTGTATGATGCAGCCATCAAAGACTCTTCCTATTTGTTTATTGAAGGATACTTGGTGACCTCTCCAAATGGCAAGGAAGCCATGCTTCATGCCAAGAAAGTGGCCGAAGCAGCAGGTACCAAGGTGGCATTGACTTTTTCAGACCCAGCCATGGTCAAATATTTCAAGGCCAACTTTGACGATGTGATTGGACACAGCGTAGATCTTCTTTTTGCAAACGAAGAGGAGGCGATGTTGTATACGGGCAAAAGCACGCTTGCTGAAGCGCGTGAAGAAATGAAGAAAGCTGCCAAGCATTTTGTCATCACAATGGGTAAAAACGGAGCCATGATATTCGATGGAGATACCTTTATCGACATCGAGCCGTATCCAACCCAGGCCATCGACAGCAACGGTGCAGGCGATATGTTTGCGGGTGCCTTCCTCTATGGAATTACTAATGGCCATTCTTATGCGGAAAGTGGAAAGCTAGCCTCTATGGCAAGCTCGCGCATTGTAAGCCAGTTTGGTCCAAGACTGAAGTGGCATGAGGCAAAGGAAATTTTGACTAAGTTAAAACCCTAAAGAGAGAGGCACAATCCCTTTTGAGTTGTTCGAGTACGCACACCAGATTGTTTGTTTTACAAGATTTTCCGGCCAAATCCGTCCGATTTAGAGTCGAATTTCTTGTTTTCAATTGGCACCATCGTCGTTGAAAGAGAAAAAAAATGGAATCCTATTTTCCTAAAATGAAGTATAGTAGCACTTTCTGAAAAAAGGGCCTAGTTTGCCTAAACTAATTTACAGTTCATCCCGTACTTAATCCATTACCTTTTTATAACCAACCTTTAGTACCATGAAAAAATTAATTCTTTTGAGTCTTCTCTTGGGATGTATAATCCTTCCTTTGGCTGCTCAGACAAAAATCGAATTCAAGGAATTTACCTTGGATAACGGATTACATGTGATCATGCACCAGGACAATACCACGCCGATCGTGGTCACTTCTGTGTTGTATCACGTAGGTTCTAAAAATGAGAATCCTGAGCGTACTGGATTTGCACACTTTTTTGAGCACCTCATGTTTGAAGGTTCTGAAAATATTGACCGTGGTCAATACATGAACATTATCCAAAGTCGAGGTGGGACGCTCAATGCCTACACGTCAAACGACATCACCTACTACTACGAGTTGCTCCCATCTAATGAGTTGGATTTGGCCTTGTACATGGAAAGTGAGCGCATGCTGCACTCCAAGGTAGATTTGACAGGTGTGGAGACTCAGCGAGAGGTAGTGAAGGAAGAGCGAAGACAGCGTTACGAAAACCAGCCTTATGGCACCATCCTACCAGAAACACTTAAGAGAGCGTACACCACGCATCCGTATCAGTGGGCTCCAATCGGTTCCATGGACCACTTGAATGCGGCTACTATTGAAGAATTCCAGCAGTTCTACAAGGATTTCTATGTGCCAAATAACGCTACTTTGACCATCGCCGGTGACCTAGACTACGCGACTACTGAAGCATTGGTACGCAAGTACTTCTCTGAAATCCCAAAGGGTACTAAGCCTGTGTACCGTCCTAACATCATCGAACCGAAGAAAACAGCTGAGGTTCGTGACATCATTTACGACAACATTCAGATTCCTGCTGTAATTCAGGCTTACAACTTGCCTGCAAGAAATCACCCAGATAGCTACGCTTTGTCCATGCTTTCTACCTACTTGACTGGTGGCAAATCTTCCCTGATGACCAAGGAGCTTGTAGATAAGCAGCAAAAAGCCTTAGTGGTCGCTGCAATTCCTCTAGAATTGGAAGACGGAGGGGTTTTCTTGATGTACGGCATCGCTAACATGGGTGTGGATCCAAAAGACCTAGAGACAGAAGTAGACAAATTAATCAAGCAGGTTCAGGACCAGGGCATCAGCGATGAGGAGTTTACGAAGTTGAAAAATATCATGGAAAACAACATTGTGAGCGGGAATTCTACCGTAGCGGGAATAGCTGAGAACTTGGCAGAAGCAAAGGTGATTTATGGAAATACCAACTACATCAACCAGGTGATGGATGCGTATAGCAAGGTGACTAAAGAGGATATTCAGCGGGTAGCCAAAACCTACATGGACTTGACGGGACGCGTAGTGTTGTATTATTTACCAAAATCAGCTCAGCCAGTAACTGAATAATTCGTTGACTAAACGTATCGAAAAGACATGAAAAAATTTGTATTAGGAATAGGATTTATGCTACTGGCCACGGGAATTACCTTTGCCCAGGTAGATAGAAGTAAGTTGCCGGCTTCAGGACCAGCCCCTGAAATCAAGATCGGGGAGGCAGAGAGCTTCACGCTTGCCAATGGACTGAAAGTGTTTGTGGTGAAAAATAATAAACTTCCTCGCGTTTCTTTCACGCTAGTATTGGATCGTGATCCAATATTGGAAGGAGATAAGGCTGGACTTTCTGGCTTTGTGGGGGAAATGATGATGGGGGGTACAAAAAACCGAACCAAAGATCAATTGGATCAAGAGATTGACTTTATTGGGGCTAGCCTAGGGGCTTCTGCCACTTCTGTATCTGCTTCTTCCTTAAAAAAGCACCAAGGAAAGGTATTGGAATTGATGGCGGATGTTCTATTCAATCCCATTTTCCCAGAAGCAGAATTGGAAAAACTGAAGAAGCAGTCACTTACCGGACTGGCCACTACTAAAGACGATCCACAAGCGATATCTTCTCGGCTTTCTCGCGCGGTGCTTTTTGGAAAAAATCACCCGTATGGGGAGTCTCAAACAGAGCAAACTACCAAGAACATTACCTTGGAGGATGTGAAGGCGTACTACCAAACCTATTTCAAACCAAATATTGCCTATTTGGCTATTGTAGGAGATATTGACAAGGCTGAGGCAGAAAAGATCGTGAATCAGTATTTTGGCGCTTGGCAAAAGGCTACAGTTCCCACTTTTACTTACCCAATGCCAGTGCGCGCTGCCAAGCAGGCCGTAGCTCTTGTAGACCGTAGCTCCTCCGTACAATCTGTCATTGATGTTACTCAACCAGTACAGATGAAAATTGGTGACGCTGATTACATTTCTAGTAGATTGTTGAACCAGATTTTGGGTGGAGGTTCTGCCTCGCGCTTGTTTATGAACCTTCGTGAAGACAAGGGCTTTACCTATGGGGCCTATTCTTCCATTGATGCGGATAAATTGGTGGGTACGATCTCAGCTTCTGCATCAGTACGTAGCGAAGTAACCGACTCGGCGGTGTATGAGTTTGTCTATGAAATAAAAAATCTAGTGGAAAATGGGGTAACCCAAGAGGAATTAGACAAAGCCAAGGCAGAGCTTGCAGGTAGCTTTGGACGCTCCCTAGAGCAGCCTAGCACGGTGGCCAACTTTGCGTTGAATACTGCCAGATACAATCTGCCAAAGGATTATTATGCAACCTATCTACAGAAGTTGAATTCCTATACCGTGGCAGACATCAATGCTACTGCTAAGCGTTTGATTGAGCCAGATAAGTTTATTATCACGACGGTAGGGAATGGGGCAGAGATTAAAGAAAAGCTAGCTCAGTTTGGTGAAGTGATTGAATACGATATCATGGGGGAGCCAGCCAAGCAGCTAGTAGCTGAAGCAGATATGACTGCTGAAAAGGTGCTTGAAAACTACCTGAATGCGATAGGTGGTGCTGATAAAGTAGCAGCTATCAAAACGACAAAAATCAGCATGGATGCAAATGTCATGGGGACTCCATTGACCATTGCATTTGTATATGATTCTGGAAACGGCCGTTATGGACAGAAGTTGTCCATCGCAGGCAATGTCATGCAAAAGACCTCTCTTGCCGACGGAAAAGGATCTATGTCTATCCAGGGCAATGTAATTGAAATGAATGAGGCGCAGCTCGCTGAGGCGCAGTTGAATTCTTATCTTTTCCCAGAGGCAGTTTACAAAGCCAATAACTACACCGTTTCGCTTGATGGATTGAAGGATGTGGACGGTAAGCCGGCCTACAAGGTAATCATCACGGCTGCTTCAGGCGCCAAGCTGATCAACTACTATGCACAGGATTCAGGCTTGAAAATCAAGTATGAAAATCCTGCTTCGGGAGACACCT
>JALRIY010000077.1 GCA_023255285.1 Algoriphagus sp. | reverse complement strand
CTGTTCCCACTTCTTCGAGTTCGGCTTCGGTTCTGGCACCAGAGAGTTGTTCTCTCAAAATTGCTGAAACTTCATCAGGTCTTACTTCTGCCATGATTGGATACGGTTAAGTATTTCGTTAAAACTGTTTTTCGTAATGATTCTGAACAAACTGGATGCGTAATGCATTAAGCTTGCTGCTGATGGATTCATCGAGCTGTCGGTCATTGACCTTAAGCACAAATCCACCAATCAGTGATGGGTTAATCTTTTCTTCAAGTTGTACTTCCTTCAACCCGCTGATCTGCTTCACCAAAGCCACCAACTGGTTGCGCTGCCCTTCTGTAAGTGCAGTCGTAGTAGTCACTTCAGCCACCTGGATGGAACGGTACAGGTTGTATTGTACTACAAACTCTTTGGCCACATCCAAGAGGATGTTTTCTCTATTTTTTCTAGAAATAATTTGAAAAAAAGAAAGAGTCAAGGGGTTTGCTCCTTTGGCAAAAAGTGCTTTAAGTACATTTAATTTTTTATCCGAGCCCAATACTGGGTTTGAAAGTGCAAGACCTAGTTCTCGAGTGCTTTTGCCCATCGCTGCTAAAGACTTGAAATCTTCAAAAACCCCTTCTTGCTGTCCTTTTTCAATGGACAAATCCAATATTGATTTGGCGTACCGGGAGGCAACTCGCTGGTTAGACATGCCGAATTAGTTAAGCTTTAGGTCTTTAATAAACTGGTCAACAAGCTCTACCTGAGCTTTGTCGTCCCCTAATTTCTTGCGGAGCAACTTTTCAGTTACTTCCAAGGTCAACAATGCAACCTGATTTTTTACTTCTGTCAATGCCGCTTTCTTCTCTGTTTCAATTACCGCCTTAGCAGCTTCAATCAGTTGAGCCCCCTGCTTGGATGACTCGGCTTTGGCATCTTCAATCATTTTGACAGAAGCCTCCTGTGCTTTTTTCAAGATAACATCTCGTTCGAGTCTTGCTTCCTGAAGCAATTTTTCATTTTCTGCCTTCAAGTTGGCCATTTCATTTCTAGCTTGCTCAGCAGACTTCAATGCTCCATCAATGCTTGCCTCACGTTCGGCCAAAGAAGCCAAAATAGGTTTCCAAGCAAATTTGATTAGAATAAACAAAAGGGCTAAAAAGCCAATAAGTTGCCAGAAAATCAGGCCGGCACTAGGTATGATTAGATCCATAGTAGGAAGGATTAATTTCGTTTTTGTTCAAAAGAAAGGGATTGGCCTAGCGCCAATCCCAATTCATTTTGTCTTAGAAGAAGGCGATACCACCTGCGTTCAATGCAATTAGCAAACAAATTACTACTGCAAACAGGGCAACCACCTCAATCAAAGCTGCAATGATAAGCATGGCCGTTTGGATCTTGCCAGCAGCCTCAGGCTGACGAGCGATAGATTCCATAGCCTGGCCACCAATACGACCAACACCAAGACCTGCGCCAATCGCAACAAGTCCAGCACCGATACCAGCACCCATTAGTGCAAATCCAGCAGTCAATAAGATAGAAGTTAACATAAACATTGGTTTTATAAATTGAAGAAAGAAATTAAAGTTTAATGATGATCGTCATGATGGTGTTCAGCTACCGCACTACCGATATACATCGCAGAGAAAAGGGTAAATACGTAGGCTTGAATGGTAGCTACCAGCAACTCAATCACGTTGATAAAGGTCACCATGATCGTAGACAGCACTCCAATAGAGTAGGATTCAAAGATGAATACCAAGGCGATAAACGAAAGGATTACAATGTGACCCGCTGTGATCGCGACAAATAATCGGACCATCAAGGCAAAAGGTTTGGTAAATAGACCAATAAATTCAACTAGAACCATGATCGGTAAGAGGGCTATTGGCACACCTGGAGTGGCAAAAACGTGCTTCCAATAGTCCTTATTTCCATTTACATTAACAATAACGAAAGTGATCATCGCCAGGGTGAAAGTCACTGCAATGTTCCCAGTAAGGTTAGCAGCACCAGGGAGAAGTCCCAATATATTTCCAGTCCAAATGAAGAAAAACAAAGTCAAGAGGTAGGGTACAAATTTTTTATACTTTGGACCAATTGATTTGTGCGCGATTTCATCACGAACAAAAATCACAATAGGCTCTACAAAGGATGCTGCCCCTTTAGGAGCTACTGCACCGTTTTTCTTGTAATGACTCGCTGCTGATAGCGTGACGTAAAGCACAAAGGCAACTACCAATAATAGCATTACCACATTCTTGGTAATGGAAAAATCTATAATTGATCCGCCGTCAACTCTTCCCAAATGATCATGTTCATCGATGAAGATTCCATTGTGAGCATATTCCTTACCAAATTTGTGTGTTTCGTGGTTTTGAAAATAACTGGAAGTAAAGAATTCAAGGCCTCTATCACTCGAATAGGTAATGACCGGAAGCGCTAAAGTAACATGGGTGTGTCCTATTGTAACAAAATGCCACTCATGGGAATCCTTGATGTGGTGCATGATGAACCCAGTAGGGTCTTCTTTGCCTTCTTCAGCTTCCGAACCCGCAGCAAAAGAACCTGCAGAGAAACTCAGTAAAACCACTGAAAATAAAAGACTTAGTACCAGAAATTTGCGCCTCATTAACTCGTTTTTTGGAAGTCTACTTCGAAATCGGGCGCAAGTTAGAAATAAAGATGTAGATATCAAAAATCATGAAGAACAAAAAAATGATAAAGAAATTAGCGATAAACAAAATTATATTCTCCAAACCAAGCACTACAAGGATACCAATAAAGACTAAAGAACTCAAGATTCTGATGATCATTCCGAGTAATTTCAAAGAGAGCAAATTTTCTGGAGATTTACGATACAGCCATCCGATCACCACACTTAAGAGGTAGGATAGCCCAGCCATAAATCCAAAAATACTCCAAATCGAGGAGTGAACTAATTGAGGCAATAAAAATTGAAGAAAAAGGATTGTCCCTACAAGTAGCAGAGACATCACTAAATACTTGAAATGAATGGAAGAAAGAAGTTTCATATGAGAATCAAAAACACAAAGTTATTTGTAGTTAGATTTAGCTACCTGTCCTGCTGCATGGATTTCCACAAGGAATAAAATGCAATTACCACCCCAGCAAAGGAACAAAGAAGCAGCCAAATGGGAAACTTTAAGTTGGATTGTTGCTGAAACCACCAGCCCAGAGCCGTAACTCCACTAATAATCGCAAATAACTGGAAAGAAAGGCCAATGTATTTTACCCAAGTGGGAATCTGAGGTCCCTTTGAATTGCCTTTGGATAGATTTTTAGTCATTTTTCAAAGTTACTAGTTTCCAATTCGAAGAATTCATTCGTTCAAAAGAATAATACCTGACCTCCTTAGTTCGGTAAGTGCAGTAAAAGCCCTAATTTGGTCTCTTGATTTCTAGCAGTTAAACATGCGCCAACAAGCCCGGTATACTTTTGGATTGATTTTACTTTTTTTGGGAGCCTGCTCTTCTCAAAGAGACACCCTTCCTAACCGTACTTTCCACAACCTTACCTCGCATTACAACGCCTATTTTTTAGCAGACACAAAAATTAACGAGGCAGAACGTCAGGTCCTAGAAAATTACAAAGAAGATTACACACAAATACTTCCCGTATTTATTCCAATTGACTCTGCCACCATCCAAAAAAACAAAATTGCTCTTGATTCTGCTCGGGAACTATCTTCTAAAGCCATCGACTGGCATCGGATATCCAAGTGGGTGGACGATAGCTATTATCTTTTGGGGAAAATTGATTACCTCCAAGCCCGAACAGAGGAAGCCAAAAATGCCTTTCGCTTTGTCAATAGTCAGAGTAAGGACATCAACCTTAGGCATAAAGCCTTGATCAGCTTACTTCGCCTTTACATCGATTTGGGAGCATTAGAGGATGCAAATTTTACCATAGACTACCTTTCCAAGGAAGAAAATATTAGCCCTGCAAACAGGTTTGAACTATATAAGACGCTTGCCTATTATTACGAATCCAAATCGGACCAAAACGGAGTCATCGGTGCATTAGACAAGGCATTGTCCTACTCCACTACTAAGAAGGAAGAATCTAGAATCTTTTTTATCCTAGGCCAACGCTACCAACGCGAGGGATTAAGTGCTTTGGCATTTGATTATTTTCAAAAATCACTTGCTGGAAACCCTTCCTACGAGCAATCCTTTTTTGCCACTTTGTATGCCCAACAAGTTGCAGAGCTCAATGCTTCCAAAGACTTAAAAAAAGTTAGAAATTACTACGAGAACCTATACAAGGACCCAAAAAATAAAGAACTGAAAGACGTGGTCGTCTTTGAACGCGCATTGTTTGAAGAAAAACAAAATGACATTCCTTTGACCTTGGATCTCCTACATCAAGCTGCAAAGGAAACTGGCTCAATCCCCCGAGTAAAGGGATATATTTATCAAAAATTAGCAGACCTAAAGCTCAACCAATTTAAAGATTACCGAGCCACCAAATACTACTTAGATAGTGCTTTGACTTACATCAAGGCAGAGGATCCAGTAGCCAAGCAGCTAGAAGAACAAAAAGCAAGCTTAGACACTTATGTGTTCCATTTTGAGCGCATTCAAAAACAAGATAGCTTGATTCAACTTGCCTCCTTACCAATGGATGAACAAGTTCTTCAAATTGAAAAACACATTGATTCCGAAAAAAAACGAGTAGCAGAATTAAAATCCCAAAGCGAATCTCCAAAGTCAACTTCTATTTTTGATAATTTACTCGCTTTTGGAGAAAAGGGGACCAGTACCTCTACCTTTTACTTTGACAACAGCCTCGCCTTGCAGCAAGGAGCCCTAGAGTTTGTTCGAACCTGGGGTAATCGACCCCTTCAAGACAATTGGCGGAGGAAAGCTGCATTGACTCAGGCAGCAAATCAAGTGGCTACCCCAACTACTCCTGGAGGACCACTTGATACAAATTCTTCCTCAGATTCAACTGCTTTTCCTTCTGTCGAGTCGCTACTAGCATCCATTCCCAAAAGCCCCGAACAGCTCAAAAAAGCAAATTCAGAATTAGAGGAATCTTATTTTGAATTAGGTAAGGTGCTTTACATTCAGCTAAAAGAACCTCAACGAAGTCAGAATTACCTGGAACAACTCGTGCAAAAGTACCCCAATACCCTCAAAAAGCCTGAAACCTATTATTTACTCTATTTAGGTCAAAAGGAATTAAATGGTGACTTCAACAAGTACATTCAACTACTTAATCAAGAATTTCCTGAATCCCCATATACTTTCTCAGTCAATAATCCTGAAGCCGGTGTAGGAAATCAGGCCTCACTAGCCTCTGCCAAAGGGTATGAACAAGCCTATGAAGCCTACTATTCAGGCAAGTATCGAGTTGCTAGGGAATTAATTTTTTCTACTTTAGAGAACTATCCACTGACTCGAAACACAGATAAATTAGTACTACTCAATGCGATGGTGAGTGGAAAACTAGAGTCTAGGGAACAGTTCAAAGCCAAATTGGAAGAGTTTATCCAAGTGGCAAAAGATTCTGAATTAATTGAACTTGCAGAAGCAATGTTACGCCCCCTTTTGAGCGAAAAGGAACTTCCGCCCAAAGAAAAAGTAACTCAAACGTCCAAAGAAATTTCAATTTCAGAGGAAGAAAGAGAGAGAAAAATTGAAGAAATAGAAGCAAAAGAAAGCCCCTACAAGGCTACAAATGACCAAACTCATATTATAATCCTTGCGCTTAGCCCTTCTGAAGTAGAATCGGCCAAGAATTTGCTAGGAGACTTAGAGGCTTTTCATAGCCAAACCTTTGGTAATGCTAGGCTACGAACAGGGAACATGAATATGAGTGCCCAACAATCCCTATTTATTATCAGTCCTTTTTCTAATTCGGAAAAAGCAATGACCTACTTGAACTCCTTTCAAGAAAAATTTACAACTCTAGGATTGGCGGCAGAAACAAAAACAAAAGCATTCTTCATCTCCATAGAAAATTTCCAAGTATTAAATAAAACGAAAGACTTAGAGGAATACCTTCAATTCTTTAGTACTACCTATCGCTAATACATGTTTAAATCTAATCCTATTACTCAAACCAATTGGGCTTCCAAACTAATCCACTACCTCTGGATCGCATTTACAGGGGGACTGGTATTTTTTGTGCTATTCGTTTGGATGGTGAGCATCAATTTCCTTGGCTTTTTTGGCGCACTTCCAGATTTTAAAGCACTAGAAAATCCAGATAGTGAGCTTGCCTCCGAAATGTACGCTGCAGATGGAGTGCTTTTAGGAACATTTGCAAGAGAAAATAGGAGTCCAGTAACTTACGAGGAACTTTCTCCCAACTTAGTTCAAGCCTTAATTGCAACCGAAGACGAACGCTTTGAAGACCATTCTGGTATCGACCTTCAGGCCATGCTTCGTGTTTTTGTCAAGTCCATTCTTTTGGGTCAAGATGCTGGTGGGGGCTCAACACTCAGCCAACAAACTGCAAAAAATCTATTCAAAACTAGAACTGATGCTGGTGCTGGCTTTCTAAGTTCCATCCCTGGATTGCGGATGCTGATCATTAAAACCAAAGAATGGATAGTGGCTACCCAGCTGGAACGAGCTTACACAAAAAATGAAATCCTGACACTCTACCTCAATACTTCTGAGTTTGGCTCTAATGCATTTGGAATAAAAACAGCTGCCAAAACTTTCTTTAACAAAACTCCGGCCGAATTAAGTATCCAGGAGTCTGCAGTACTAGTCGGGTTATTTAAAGCCCCTACTTATTACAGTCCCGTTTTCAACCCAGAAAATTCACTTCGAAGAAGAAATACAGTCCTCTATCAAATGGTGAAAAATGAAGTGTTAGAAGAAGCTACTTACGATTCCATTTCAAAGATTCCAATTGTCTTAGACTACCGAGTCCAAAATCAAAATCAGGGACTTGCAACCTATTTCAGAGAGATTGTGAAAGCAGACCTAATCAAATGGACAAAAGAAAATCTAAAGTCAGATGGATCCGCATATGATTTATTTGGCGATGGGCTCAAAATCTACGTGACAATCGATAGCCGAATGCAGCGTTATGCAGAAGAAGCCATGCAAGAACATATGGCAAGCTTACAACAGGCCTTTTACAAAGAAATGGGGAAAAGAGATCCTTGGATAGATGAAAACTGGCAAGTAATCCCGGGCTTTATCGAGACGGCTGTCAAACGAACCGAGCGGTACCGAATCTTGAAAGACCGCTATGGAAATCAACCCGACTCCATTCAATTAAAGCTCAATGAAAAGAAAAAAATGAAGGTATTCTCCTGGAAAGGGGAACAAGATACCCTCATGAGCACGATGGACTCATTGGCATATTACAAAAAATTCCTGCAAGCAGGATTCTTAAGCATGGATCCTCACACAGGACATATCAAGGCTTGGGTAGGTGGCATAGACCACAAATACTTCAAATTTGATCACGTAAAACAAGGAAAACGACAACCAGGATCTACATTCAAACCTTTTGTGTATGCTGCAGCAATCGAAAATGGCTATAGCCCCTGTTATTCAGTAGTAGATCAGCCTGTAGAAGTATATATTCCTGATCAACCTACTTGGAGCCCCTCCAATGCAGACGGAAAATTTAGTTACGAAAAAATGACTATCCGTAAAGCCATGGCGCAGTCGGTAAATTCGGTCACTGCCTACATGATGAAGAAGCTAAGCCCAAAACTAGTGATTGAGACCGCACGAAGGCTAGGAATTACTAGTGAACTAGAGGAAGTTCCCTCATTGGCCTTAGGAGTCAATGATGTTTCCATTTACGAGATGGTTGGAGCATTTGGAACTTTTGTAAACAAAGGAGAACATACAACCCCATATTACATTGACCGAATTGAAGATAAAAACGGGAATGTCCTCCAACAATTCACTCCAAAAAAGCGCCCAGCCATGAGCGAGGAGCATGCCTATCTCATGACCTACATGCTCAGAGGTGGATTTGAAGAAGAGTCTGGTACGAGTCAAGGTGTTCCCTGGACCTTAAGGGAAGGGAATGAATTAGGCGGGAAAACAGGTACCACCCAAAACGCATCTGATGGATGGTACATGGGAATCAGCAAAGACCTAGTTTCTGGAACCTGGGTAGGAGGAGATGACCGCGCTATCCACTTTAGAAGTTGGACTGCAGGCCAAGGCTCACGTACTGCCCGCCCCATCTGGGTCAACTACATGGCCAAAGTGTATGCGGACCCGAGCCTTGGCTACACCAAAGGTCCTTTCCCTAGGCCAGAAAGACCTTTAAGCATAGAAATTGATTGTGACAAATACGAACAAGAAAGTCAACAATTTGCTGATTTTGATTACGATGCAAAGAAAAATGACTTCTAACGAAAAAGCATTCTTCAAGAAAACAGCCTACTTGTTGGGCTGTTTTTTTTAATTTCACTCCATGCATTCCTCTTTCTTTCTCCCTGAAGATCACCTTTCACTTCCCGATCAACCTGGCGTGTACAAGTATTACAACGAAGCCCAGGAATTGATCTATGTAGGAAAGGCCAAAAGTTTGAAAAAAAGAGTAAGCAGTTATTTCAATAAGGCAAGCGGCATCAATCTCAAAACGCGAAGGATGGTCAAAGAAATCTCCAAAATTGAAATCACAATGGTAAACTCCGAATTGGATGCCCTGCTGTTGGAAAATAACCTAATCAAAAAATCACAGCCCAAATACAATATCCTACTTCGGGACGACAAAACTTATCCTTACTTACTCCTAACCAAAGAAAGTTTTCCGCGAATTTTTCCCACCCGCAAATACATTCCAAAAAGAGGAACCTACTTCGGTCCCTTTGCCAGTGTCAAAGCCATGAATAATGTGCTGGACCTGATTCGAGAGATATTCACTATTCGGACCTGCAACCTTGATCTATCGTACCTTAAAATTAAAGAAGAGAAGTATAAGGTATGCCTAGAATATCACATCGGAAACTGCCAAGGACCTTGCGTAGGCAAGCAAATTGAGTCAGACTACTTGGCAGATCTTGAGCAAGCCAAACATATCTTAAAAGGCAATCTGAGCCCTGCAAAGACCTATTTTAAACAACGGATGGATATGCTTGCTTCTTCGCTCGCGTTTGAACAAGCACACCAAGTAAAAAACAAGTTAGAGCTCCTTGAAAAATACCAAGCAAGGTCCTTAATCACCAACCCAAGTATTGCAAATTTGGATGTTTGCACCCTAGTATCGGACGAAAAAACAGCTTATGTGAATTACATGCGCGTGAAGAATGGAGCGATGGTCACCTCAAAAAATGTAGAACTCAAAAAACGCTTGGACGAATCTGAACAGGAGCTGTTGGTCACCGCATTAATTCGTTTGCAAGACCAATTTCAAAGTGATGCTGAAGAGATCGTAGTCAATTTAGATCTTGAGCCCATCGAAGGATTAAACATAAGTGTTCCCAAAATTGGAGACAAGAAAAAATTGATTGAGTTATCCCTCAAAAATGCGCTCTACTACAAAAGAGAAAAAGCCCTGCTACAGGGCCTCAATCAAGACAAAAAAGATAGGGTTATCAGGCAGTTACAACAAGATTTGAGCCTCCAAGAAATCCCAGATCACATTGAATGCTTTGATAACTCCAACATTCAAGGTACTAATCCAGTAGCCAGCATGGTCTGCTTTATGCATGGAAAGCCTGCGGTGAAAGAATATAGACACTACCACATCAAAACTGTGGAAGGACCAAATGACTTTGCAAG
>JALRIY010000076.1 GCA_023255285.1 Algoriphagus sp. | reverse complement strand
CTTGCTGTCAACATTTAGTACTTTGGATTAGTTTGAATGTATCTTTCGGAAAAATTAATTTTAGGAATGGCTATTGGAACCCCATTTAACTTAAAAAATTGGATTGATGAGCACCGTCATTTGCTCAAGCCCCCTGTGGGCAACCAGCAAGTGTTTCTCGACAACCAAGACTTTATTGTCATGGTAGTCGGTGGGCCCAATGCAAGAAAAGATTTTCACCAAGAGGAAGGTGAAGAATTGTTTTATCAGTTGGAGGGAGATATCGTAGTCCGCATCATGGAAAATGGTCTTCCCAAGGATATTCAGGTGAAGGAAGGAGAGCTATTTTTGCTTCCTGCGGGAGTACCCCATAGTCCTCAAAGACCTGCCAACACGGTAGGCTTGGTCATTGAGCGCTACCGTCGTCCAGGAGAACTAGATGCCTTTAGTTGGTATTGTGCTAGCTGCCATCACCTCCTCTACAAAGAAGAACTTGCCCTAGCGGATATTGTGGGCCAATTACCTCCATTGATGGAGCGTTTTTGGTCTAATTTAGAGGCTCGAACGTGTAAAAAATGTGGGTCTATACTTGAAAAATAAGCGGGTTTATTCTCCAAAGTAGAGTTCCCTATCCCTATTCTAGCTTAGCCCAAGTCACCATGAACCAGTTTCCTTACGAATACAGTGCTTCTTTTGCCGAAAAAATGGATGCTAACGATCCTTTAGCTCATTTTCGTGGCAAATTCCATTTTCCAAAGGTCAATGGAAATGAAGCCCTCTACTTTTGTGGCAATTCGCTAGGACTACAACCTATCGCTGCTGAAGTCTATCTCAAACGGGAACTTACCCACTGGGCGGACAAGGCCGTTGACGGGCATTTTCACGGAGAGGAAGCCTGGTATGGGATTCGAAAAAAATCCAAACCCACTTTGGCACAAATCCTGGGTGCTAACGAAGGGGAAGTGGTCGCCATGAATAATTTATCGGTCAACCTTCATTTGCTGATGGTTTCCTTTTACAGACCTACTTCTAGCCGATACAAAATTTTAGTAGAAGCAGGTGCATTTCCTTCTGACCAGTACATGCTAGAGACTCAGCTGAAGTTTCATGGCTTAAATCCCAGCGATGCCTTGGTGGAGATACATCCTCGAAAAGGAGAATATACCCTACGTACAGAAGATATTGAGGCTGAAATCCAAAAACAAGGGGATGCGCTTGCGATGGTCAATATGTCTGGAATCCAGTATTACACTGGCCAATTTTTTGATATCCAACGAATCACTCAGGCAGCACATGAGGTAGGTGCAGTAGCAGGATTTGATTTGGCACATGCCGCAGGAAATGTCCCCATGAAACTCCATGACTGGAAAGTAGACTTTGCTACCTGGTGCAGCTATAAATACTTAAATTCTGGACCTGGCAATGTTTCCGGAATATTTGTGCACGAGACGTATGCCAATCGCCCAGACCTTCCTCGATTTGCCGGTTGGTGGGGCCATAGCGAAGCAGAGCGCTTTAAAATGGAGAAGGGCTTTGTACCCATGGAGGGTGCAGATGGATGGCAATTAGCCAACTCCAATGTATTGGCTTTAGCGGCACACCAAGCCTCACTAGACCTGTTTCAGGAGGCTGGTATGACTGCACTGCGAGAAAAAAGTATTCGCCTCACGGGCTATTTAGAATACCTTATCCAGCAAATAAGTGGGAATTCAGGTGTACTAGAAATCATTACTCCAAAAAATCCTGACGAACGGGGATGTCAACTGTCGCTATTGATTCATAAGGGAGGAAAGGCAGTCTTTGACGAGTGGTATAGTCAAGGGGTCGTAGGAGATTGGAGAAATCCCAATGTCATTCGATTGGCACCAACACCCCTATACACCCGGTACTCCGATGTATACCGATTTGCCACAATTTTAGAAAAATCCCTACGCAAATTTATCGATTCACCTACAACCATACAGGGATGAACAAGGAATCGCTTTCCATATTAGGTGGAGGACTAATTGGTAGTTTGTGGGCGATATACCTTCGGAAACTTGGTTATCCGGTACAGGTTTTTGACAAAAGACCCGATACTTCCCAAGCCAAAGAAATCGAAGGAGGAAGGTCCATCAACATGGCTTTGAGTTTTCGAGGATTAAAAAGTTTGGAAAAGGTAGGCTTAAAGGACAAAATACTTCCCTTAGCGATACCCATGTATGGCAGAGAAGTACACGATGAGAAAGGCAGTACCCAGTTTATGCCTTATGGACAAGCCAACCAAGCGATTTACTCCATTTCAAGAGGCAAATTCAACCTGCTACTCAGTGAGGAGGCCAGCCACTTAGGCGCCACATTTCATTTCAGGCATAAATTTAAGTCCATTGATTTCACCAGTTCGCAACTGACTTTTGAAACCCCTACTGGCCTACAGAAAACCGAAGGAGGCATTGTTTTTGGAGCAGATGGAGCCTATTCTGCATTGCGACTTGCAATGCAAAAGCAAGCTCGCTTTAATTTAACGCAAGAATACATCAGTCATGGTTACAAAGAGCTCAGTATTCCTCCGTTGGCCAATGGAGATTTTGCCATGTCACCCAACGCGTTGCATATTTGGCCTAGGGGAAGTTTTATGCTAATTGCGCTTCCCAATCCTGACCATTCTTTTACCTGCACCTTATTTTTGCCCTTTGAGGGGGAAGGGCAAAGTTTTTCGCAGCTCCATGACGAAAAAAGCTTACTTCAATTTTTCCAAACTTACTTCAAGGATGCACTTCCCCTTATGCCTCAGTTGACCCTTGAGTTTTTCACCAATCCAACCTCCTCGCTCATCAATATTTCCTGCTATCCATGGGCAAAAGGAAAATCACTCTTGCTAGGCGATGCGTCCCATGCAATGGTTCCTTTTTATGGGCAAGGGATGAATAGTGGCTTTGAAGATTGCTTTGAATTGCATGCAGCTATCGAAGGGGCAAAACCCGATCAATGGGAATTGATTTTCCAGGAGTTTCAACAAACACGCAAACCCAATACAGATGCCATGTGCACCCTAGCTATGGAAAATTTTGTGGAAATGCGGAATCATGTTGCCGATCCTCGTTTTGTACTTAGAAAAAAAATAGAGTCCCTACTTCACGAAGCATATCCCACTAGATGGGTTCCCCTTTACACTATGGTCACCTTTTCTGACTTACCCTATCAAGAAGCTTACCGCAGGGGAAAGCTTCAAGAGAAAGTTATGGATGAAGTGATGGCTGATCCATTGATTGCCCAAAACTGGAAGCAATTGGATTTGGAAGGGATCTTGACTAAGCTTCAGCAATTGGACAGAAGTCGCTAAGAGAGGTAATTCGCGATTTACAAATGGTCGTTTTGGTCAAAAAAATTTTAGAAGTTGGGCTTGCTACAGGTCAAATAAAGTTCCACTTGCTCCTGTAGGTTTTATTTTCAAATGCTTGTAGGCGAGTTCAGTAGCCATCCTTCCTCTTGAAGTCCGTTTGAGGTAGCCCTCCTGAATCAAAAAGGGTTCGTATACTTCTTCAATTGTTTCTGCTTCTTCCCCGCAAGCGGTCGCAATAGTTCCCAACCCTACAGGCCCTCCTTTAAATTTTTCAATAATGGTAAGTAGGATCCGATTATCCATTTCATCCAAGCCATTTTCATCCACATCTAAGGCATTCAAGGCCATTTTGGCAATTTCCAAGGTAATGGTTCCATTTCCTTTAATCTCAGCAAAATCTCTTGTCCGTCGCAAAAGCATGTTGGCTATTCGAGGTGTGCCTCGGCTTCGACGCGCTAATTCGTAAGCAGCTACCTCATCAAGAGGTGTTTGTAAGATCCCTCCTGAGCGAAGGACAATGTCGGTTAGCAATTTCGCATCGTAATATTCCAAACGAGAGTTGATTCCAAATCGGGCTCGTAGTGGCGAGGTGAGTAAGCCCGATCGAGTAGTTGCTCCAATCAAGGTAAATGGATTGAGAGAGATTTGGACGGATCGCGCATTGGGTCCACTGTCCAGCATAATATCGATTCGATAGTCCTCCATTGCAGAATAGAGGTACTCTTCTACCACGGGATTGAGTCGGTGGATCTCATCAATAAACAAGACATCGCCTTCTTCCAAGTTGGTCAGAAGGCCTGCCAAATCCGAAGGTTTATCCAAAACAGGCCCAGAAGTGATTTTTATTCCCGCTTGCAGTTCGTTTGCAATAATATGGCTGAGAGTAGTTTTTCCTAAGCCTGGAGGTCCATGCAGGAGCACATGATCGAGGGGCTCATTTCTTTTTTTTGCCGCATGCACAAATACCCTTAAGTTTTCAATGATCTTGGCCTGACCAGTAAAATCTTCAAAGCTCAAGGGGCGTAAAGCACGCTCAAACTCCCGGTCCTTAGGTCCTAAGTTTGATTCGTCTCCAGTTAAATAATCTTCTCTCATGCGGCTAGTGCTGATTACAAATATAGGTAAAAACCCCAAGGCCAAATGAAGGGTTATTTTCCAAGTTCATTAAAAAAAATATAGATGATTATTCGCAATTATGCCAGTAGTTCCGCCGGAGTACTAAAACCTGCGGATAATCCATCGACAGACTGCTGTCTGTAGGGAGTCCAAAGACCACTGTGAATTAAAATGAACTTCTAACCTTATTTTTCTTTGGTTACTGATAACAAAGCGGATAATCAGAAAAAGATAAATGCAACATTATTGAATTTTTGTACCTTTGAAAAAATTCTCAACCCCTACTTTCTCCGCAACGGGGTACCTGGCCTATGGTATTAAAATTTAGTTTACTTTTTTTTACTGCAATTTTTGCTGGATTAGTCGTCTACACGGTACCTACCTTCAAAGAAAAGTACTTCAAGTTGGCTTTGGTTTTTGCAGGTTCTTACCTATTTTCGATTACGATCCTCCATATTTTACCAGAGCTTTTTTCGAGTAGTTTTGACCCCAGCCGCATGGGAGTCTACATTCTTTTAGGTTTTCTTTTGCAGCAACTGCTGGAGTTTTGGTCAGCAGGAATAGAGCACGGACACATCCACAGCCACCATGCTACCTCTTCAAAAGGCGTCCTTACCCTGATGATAGGATTATTTGTTCATGCTTTTCTTGAAGGCACTCTGCTTTCTCATGGAGAATCCGTACTCCCGCAAGGCCTGCATGCGCACAGTGACAAAACCATACTGATGGGGATCCTTTTACACAAAGCTCCTGCTGCTTTTGCTTTGGCAGCAGTACTTTCTAGTTCCTTATCCAAGCGCTGGACACTGATTCTACTCAGTTTATTTGCCCTTGCTTCTCCTATCGGAATGATTTCGAGTTCTTTTTTTATCGCATCTGGTACCTTATCCACAGAAGGGCTAGGTATTTTATTCGGATTAGTTACAGGGGGATTCCTCCATATCTCTACCACCATTTTTTTTGAAAGTAGTCCGCACCATACCTTCCAGCTCAATAAACTTGCTGTAACTTTCTTGGCTGCGGCTTTAGCAATCGCTTCGGAATATTTTATTTAATTGATTATCTGCTTTGTCACCAATAACCAATTAAAATAAGGTTTGAAGTTCATTTTAATGAGCTGTGGTCTTAGGACTGTTGTCTGTCGACGATTTGACCACAAATTTTAGTACTCCGTAGGGACTACCGGCATACTTGCGGATAATCATATTTAATTGGACACCCTCCTATTTGCTTCGGTTCCAAAAAAGATTGTTCCAATTTCTTACCAATAGCCAGAAAGTAGGCCAGTAGTCTGTCGAGGATATCCGCTTTGTTCGCAGGTACAAAAGAAAATAAGAGTGAGGATTCAATTGAGCTGGGGTCCATTCCCGAGTGACAATATAAGTAGCAGACTAAATTTCAAACACTTGAACTGAACAATCTCTGAGATACCAAGGATTTTTACCCTATCCCATCTTTTTCGTCCAATTCCTTTCATCCTAGTTGATCCCCGTTAATCTTTGGAATAACGTGCCTTTTATCCTATTTTTTAGTTTAAATTGAATTTTGAAACAAATTTGGCTCGCCATTTTGGTAAGAAATCAATCGTAAACCCACCCTAACTTGTGACCGCATGTCAACTTCTCCTACAAAAATGGAGCGCTATTGGAAAAAAAACCTCCAAACCCTAGCAATCCTTCTGAGTTTTTGGTTTTTAGTCTCTTTTGGTTTTGGAATCATCTGGGTAGAGGAACTCAATACGATTCGTTTGGGTGGCTTCAAACTGGGGTTTTGGTTTGCTCAGCAAGGGTCTATCTACACCTTTGTCGTACTTATATTCATCTATGTTTATCGCATGAATGCCTTAGATCGGGAATTTAAAGTCAACGAAGATTAATATGGACCTATTGACCTGGACCTACCTCCTAGTAGGAGTTACCTTTGCACTGTACATCGGCATTGCTATTTGGAGCCGTGCAGGCTCTACCCAAGAATTTTACGTAGCCGGAGGAGGTGTGTCCCCCTTAGCCAATGGCCTAGCCACAGCAGCTGATTGGATGTCTGCTGCTTCATTCATGTCTATGGCAGGAATCATCTCCTTCTCAGGATACGATGGCTCGGTATACCTCATGGGCTGGACCGGTGGCTATGTATTACTTGCCTTATTGCTAGCCCCTTACCTGCGAAAATTTGGAAAATTCACAGTACCTGACTTTGTTGGCGACCGGTTCTATTCCAACAAAGCACGTGTAGTCGCAGTCATCTGTGCACTATTTATTTCATTTACCTACGTAGCAGGGCAAATGCGTGGAGTAGGTATTGTCTTCTCTCGCTACCTCGAGCTCCCTATCGAATGGGGAGTAGTGATCGGCATGGCCATAGTATTCTTTTATGCAGTGCTCGGTGGCATGAAAGGAATTACTTATACGCAAGTAGCTCAATACTGCGTCTTGATTTTTGCTTACCTCGTTCCAGCTATATTCATCTCCATGCAACTCACCGGCAACCCCATCCCACAGCTGGGACTAGGTGGAGAGGTAGCAGATGGAGTACCCCTTTTGGATAAGCTCGATGGGATTTTGGCAGACTTAGGCTTTGAAGAATATACCGCGGGCAAAAAAAGTATCCCTGACCTCTTCATGATTACTTTAGCGCTGATGGTGGGTACTGCAGGACTCCCACACGTGATTGTTCGCTTTTTCACAGTCCCCAAGGTGCGAGATGCACGCCTTTCTGCAGGCTATGCCTTGGCTTTTATTGCGATCCTTTACACTGCAGCTCCTGCTGTTGCAGCCTTTGGTATTTACAATACTATCCAATCGACCTCCGAAAAGTCCATCAACGATCTTCCCCCCTGGGTAATCAATTGGCAGCAGACGAATCTCATCGGCATTGAGGATAAAAATGGAGACGGTAAAATTCAATATTTGGCAGACCCAGCCGCCAATGAACTTCGAATCGATAAGGACATCATGGTCTTGGCTAGCCCAGAAATCGCAGCACTTCCCAATTGGGTAGTTGGACTAGTTGCTGCTGGTGCCATGGCGGCAGCCCTTTCTACTGCCGCAGGTTTACTCCTTGTGATCTCTACCTCTATCTCTCGAGACCTGTTCAAAACTTTCCAACCTGAAATTTCAGATAAAAAAGAGCTACGAATTGCACGAATTGCTGCAGCAGGAGCCGTACTTCTTGCTGGATATTTTGGAATCAATCCCCCTGGTTTTGTGGCCGAGGTAGTGGCTTTTGCCTTTGGCTTGGCAGCCTCTTCCTTCTTTCCCGTTATTTTACTTGGTATCTTTTCCACCCGAATCAATAAAGAAGGAGCTATAGCCGGAATGATCGCAGGCCTCGTATTCACGGTCAGCTACATCTCTTACTTCAAGTTTATCTCCCCTGAACTGAATACTGCTGCCCATTGGTGGTGGGGAATCTCTCCCGAAGGAATTGGTTCTCTTGGAATGGCTCTCAATTTTGTGGTATGCTATGGCGTCTCCTACCTGACGCCTGCTCCACCCAAAGAAGTGCAGCAGCTCATTCAAGAAATTCGAATTCCAAAAGGTGCTGGAAAAGCCATTGACCATTAATTTACAATTACTAGTTCGCAAGCAATGAGTGATAGATTACATACGCTGAGTGGATACTTCCACGAATACCAAAAAAGTGTTGCCCAACCCGAGGAATTCTGGGCTAGAATCGCCGATTCATTTCACTGGAAAAAACGCTGGTCAAAGGTGTTGCAATGGAACTTTGAAGAACCAGATGTACGCTGGTTTGTAGATGGTAAACTCAACATCACGGA
The DNA here is from genome assembly GCA_023255285.1 of Algoriphagus sp. Classification (GTDB taxonomy): domain Bacteria; phylum Bacteroidota; class Bacteroidia; order Cytophagales; family Cyclobacteriaceae; genus Algoriphagus. The sequence continues at coordinate 1,621 of JALRIY010000076.1, read as the reverse complement.
AAACATTTTTGAAAAAAATCTTTATACCCTAGGAGATCGCCCTGCCATCATCTGGGAGCCCAATGAGCCGCATGAGGAAGTCCGAACACTTACTTATCGCGAACTATTTGTGGAGGTCTGCCGATTTGCCAATGCCTTACTCTCCAAAGGAATAGGCAAAGGAGACCGAGTGATCATCTACATGCCTATGGTGCCTGAAGCTGCCATTGCGATGCTAGCCTGTGCACGTATTGGCGCTATCCACTCAGTGGTCTTTGCTGGGTTTTCGAGCAGTTCACTTGCAGATCGAATACAGGATTGTCAAGCAAAGGCTATTTTAACGGCAGATGGGAACTACCGAGGTTCCAAAAAAATAACCGTAAAAGGGATAGTCGATGAAGCCCTAGAGAAGGTATCTGTAGAAACAGTCATCGTTTATCGACGTACTGGACAAGAAACTTTCATGCAAAGCGGGCGAGATTTTTGGTGGAATGAAGTGCTCGAAGGACAATCCGAGCTCCATAAAGCCACTGAAATGGATAGTGAAGACCTGCTGTTTATCCTGTATACTTCTGGATCTACCGGCAAACCCAAAGGAGTGGTACATACGACAGGCGGCTACATGGTCTACACCAAATACTCCTTTGAAAATGTGTTTCAATACTGCCCAGGAGATGTGTACTGGTGTACAGCAGACATCGGATGGATTACAGGCCACTCGTACATCGTTTATGGCCCCCTGCTCGCAGGTGCTACTACATTAATGTTTGAAGGCGTTCCTACCTATCCACACCCAGGAAGATTCTGGGAGGTAGTGGAAAAGCACCAAGTTAACGTATTCTATACGGCCCCCACTGCCATTCGTGCCCTTCAAGCCTTTGGCACCGAACCCATTGAAAAATACAATTTAAGCTCTTTAAAAGTTCTAGGTTCTGTGGGTGAACCCATCAATGAAGAGGCTTGGCATTGGTACCATACCCATATTGGAAAGGGGAAATGCCCTATTGTAGATACCTGGTGGCAAACCGAAACAGGTGGAATAATGATCTCCCCACTTGCTGGCATCACACCTACCAAACCGGCCTATGCTACCCTACCCCTTCCTGGTATCCAACTCAGTATCGTCGACGCAGAAGGAAAGGAGTTACACGGCAACTCTGTAGAGGGTAACCTCTGCATCAATTTCCCTTGGCCTTCTATGATTCGAACGACCTATGGGGACCATGACCGCTGCAAGCAAACGTACTTCTCAACTTACAAAAACAAATACTTTACTGGTGACGGGGTCAAGCGGGATCACGACGGCTATTACCGCATCTTGGGCCGGGTAGATGATGTGATCAATGTATCTGGACACCGACTCGGAACCGCTGAGGTGGAAAATGCCATCAACGAACATCCCAAAGTAATCGAATCTGCCGTAGTAGGGTACCCTCATGAGGTCAAAGGACAAGGCATTTATGCGTATGTCATCTGTGACATGAGCAACCGAAGCGAGGAGAATCTCATTCAGGAAATTAAAGAAACCGTATCAAAAATAATTGGACCCATTGCCAAGCCAGACAAAATTCAGCTGGTACCTGGCTTACCCAAAACCCGCTCTGGAAAAATCATGCGCCGAATTTTACGCAAAATTGCTGAG
>JALRIY010000075.1:9589-9875 GCA_023255285.1 Algoriphagus sp. | reverse complement strand
ATCAACAATCAAGAAGAATTGAGTGCCGCTTCCTACAATCTATGGTTTTTGCTAATGCCAATTGTACTTTTTGTATGGGTGGGCGGTTTGTTTGTATTGCTTTTCAAAAAATTTAAAGCCACCCAGGTGGGTTGAACTAGTCCATGGCAGAACAAGTAAACTATACCGAAGATAGCATCCGCTCGTTGGATTGGAGAGAGCATATCCGTTTGAGACCTGGAATGTATATCGGTAAATTAGGGGATGGAAGTGCTCCTGATGATGGAATTTATGTGCTAGTGAAGGA
>JALRIY010000075.1:0-9579 GCA_023255285.1 Algoriphagus sp. | reverse complement strand
ATAGACGAACACATGATGGGTCATGGTCGAGTTATTGAAGTTAAAATCACAGAGCATAAAGTAGAAGTGCGGGATTATGGGAGGGGGATACCTCTTGGAAAAGTGATTGATTGCGTTTCTAAAATCAATACTGGAGGAAAATACGATTCAGGAGCATTTCAAAAGTCGGTAGGCTTGAATGGAGTCGGTACCAAAGCGGTAAACGCACTTTCAGATTTTTTCAAGGTGCAATCTTTCCGTGAAGGAGATACCAAAGTGGCAGAATTTGAAAAAGGGATTTTGGTCAATGATGCTCCACTAGGAAAGTCATCAGATCGGAATGGCACCAAGATCGTTTTTTCTCCAGATGCCTCCATCTTCAAGAATTACCATTTTATTCCAGAATATCTAGAGAATCAGATGTGGAACTATGCCTATTTGAATGCAGGCCTCAGTATCCAATTCAATGGAAAGAAGTATTTCTCGGATCGGGGATTATTTGATCTTTTATCCAATAAGGTGGATGAGGAAAGTATTCGTTACCCCATCATTCATCTGAAAGGAAATGACATTGAGGTAGCTATTACGCACTCTGGAAGTTATGGTGAAGAATATTATTCCTTTGTAAATGGGCAGTATACGACCCAAGGAGGTACGCACTTGGCTGCATTCCGGGAAGCAATTGTAAAAACAATTCGGGAATTTTATAAAAAAGATTTCGATGCTTCTGACATTCGTCAGTCGGTCGTTGCTGCTATTGCCGTCCGGGTACAAGAACCTGTATTTGAATCCCAAACCAAGACTAAATTGGGTTCCCAGAGTATTGGTCCAGATGGACCTACGCTTCGTACTTTTGTCAATGACTTTATCAAGACTGAACTAGATAATTATTTGCACAAAAATCCAGGAGCAGCCGATGCATTGTTGAAGAGAATCTTGCAGTCTGAGCGGGAGCGCAAGGAAATTTCGGGTATCAAGAAGTTGGCAAATGAGCGTGCTAAAAAGGCAAATCTTCATAATAAAAAGCTGCGTGACTGTCGCGTGCATTACGACGACCCGAAAGCAGATGAGGAGATGAAAAATAAGACAATGCTTTTTATCACTGAAGGGGATTCGGCTTCGGGTTCGATCACAAAAAGTAGAGATGTTCAATCTCAAGCTGTTTTTTCACTTCGTGGTAAACCACTCAATTGCTTTGGAATGACAAAGAAAGTGGTTTACGAAAATGAAGAGTTTAACTTACTTCAACACGCGCTCAACATCGAGGATGGGATCGAAAATCTCCGTTATCGAAAGATTGTGATTGCTACCGATGCGGATGTTGATGGGATGCATATTCGCTTATTGATCATGACCTATTTTCTTCAGTTTTTTCCAGATCTGGTGAAAAATGGGCATTTGTTTATTTTGGATACACCTTTGTTTCGGGTAAGAAACAAGAAGGAAACGATTTATTGCTATTCCGATGAGGAGCGGCAACGGGCCATACATAAATTGGGAGGTAAACCTGAAATTACCCGATTCAAGGGTTTGGGTGAAATATCTCCAGAGGAGTTTGGGACTTTTATTGGAGAGGATATCCGCTTGGATCCCATTCTCCTTAATAAAGACACCAAAATTGTTGACCTACTAACCTTCTATATGGGTAAAAATACCCCAGATCGTCAAGTTTTTATTATTGACAATTTGCGTGTAGAGAAGGATTTGGCCCTAGATGACCCTCAACTTGAACTTGAAGAAGCGAATGCTGAGGTAGATACCTAAGTTTTCTAGAATTTTTCCAATCCATTTTCCTAAACCTTTGGATTACCAACATGAGTGACGATACCCCATTATCTGAAAGTCCTGATAGCAGTTTGCACGGTTCAGTACCAGTAACTGGCATGTATAAGGACTGGTTCCTTGACTATGCATCATACGTAATTCTTGAGCGGGCTGTACCAGCCATTGAAGATGGGTTGAAGCCAGTCCAACGGCGAATCCTTCACGCTATGAAGGAAATGGACGATGGTCGATTCAATAAGGTCGCCAACATTATTGGTCAATCCATGCAATACCATCCTCATGGGGATGCATCCATTGGGGATGCTATAGTCAACATGGGGCAAAAAGACCTATTGATCGAGACTCAAGGCAACTGGGGGGATGTGCGCACTGGGGATGGGGCTGCTGCGGCACGATACATTGAAGCGCGGCTATCCAAGTTTGCTTTGGATGTGGTATTTAATCCACAAACTACAGACTGGCAGCTTTCGTACGATGGACGAAAACGTGAGCCCGTAACCCTGCCAGTAAAGTTTCCCTTGCTTTTGGCTCAAGGGGTGGAAGGCATAGCAGTTGGATTGTCTACCAAAATTTTGCCTCACAATTTTAGAGAGTTGATTGAAGCTTCCATTGAAATCCTCCGTGGCAATTCTCCACAGGTTCTTCCCGATTTCCTTACGGGTGGTTTGGCAGACTTTTCGGACTATCAGGAAGGCTTACGAGGTGGGAAGATTAAAGTTAGAGCTAGAATAGAAGAGGATGCTAATAAAACATTATTAATCAAGGAAATACCTTTTGGGACAACCACTGATTCTTTGATTGATTCTATCCTAAAAGCCAACGATAAAGGAAAGATCAAAATAAAAAAGGTGGTAGACAATACGGCCAAGGATGTAGAGATACAGATTCAATTAGCTCCAGGGGTTTCTCCGGATGTGACTATCGATGCTTTGTATGCATTTACAGATTGTGAAGTATCAATCTCTCCGAATGCTTGCGTCATTATTGATGAGAAACCTGTTTTCTTAACTGTCAATCGGATTTTAAAGTACAATACCACTCAAACAAAGGAATTACTCCGTAAGGAACTGGAAATTCGGAAGGGGGAGCTGTTGGAGAAACTCTTGTTCTCATCACTAGAAAAGATATTTATTGAAAATCGGATTTACAGAGACATTGAAGAATGTACTACCTGGGATGCCGTATTAGAAGCAATCGATAAAGGATTGGATCCCTACAAGCCTGATTTCTACCGGACTATTATCCAAGAAGATTTGGTTCGATTGACTGAGATTAAAATCAAGCGAATATCCAAGTTTGATACCTTTAAGGCGGATGAGTTGATGAAGCGGCTTCAGGATGAATTGAAGGAAGTGAACTACAACCTGAAGCACTTAACCGATTTTGCAATTGCCTATTACCAAAATTTGCTAGATAAGTATGGGAAGGGTAGGGAGCGAAAGACTGAAATAAGGGCATTTGATACCATTCAAGCTGCTGTTGTAGCTGCAAATAATGCCAAATTGTATGTTAATCGGGTAGATGGTTTTGTAGGCTATGGCCTCAAAAAGGACGAATATGTTTGTGAATGCTCGGATTTGGATGATATTATTGCCATTCGTCGAGACGGAAAATTGATGGTGTCCAAAATTCAAGAAAAGTTATTCATGGGCAAGGATATTGCCTATGTTGGCGTATTTCGGAAAAATGACGAACGTATGACCTATAACTTCATTTATTTGGATGGAGTATCTGGTAGGGCCATGGTCAAGCGTTTCCAAGTAGGTGGGGTGACACGCGATAAGGAATATGATCTTACTAAAGGGACCAAAGGATCTAAGTTAGTGTACCTAACCGCCAATCCCAATGGAGAAGCAGAAGTAGTGACTGTTTATTTGACGCAAGGTGCTAAGGCGAGAGTAAAGGTTTTTGATTTTGACTTTGCTGACCTTGAAATAAAAGGCCGTGCAGCAGGTGGAAATATATTGACGAGATACCCTGTTCGAAAAGTTCAATTTAAGATGGAGGGGAAATCAACTTTAGGGGGCATCAATATCTTCTACGATGCCTCGGTAGGTAGATTAAATACGGATTCTAGGGGCAAGCTAATTGGTAATTTCCTGGGTGATGATAAAATTTTAGTTTGCTACAAAAATGGGGATTACGAGTTAACCAGTTTTGAGCTGACCAATCGCTATGAGCCTTTAGATGTACTTTTGATTCAAAAATTTGATTCTCAAAAAGTAATTGGTGCTGTCTACTTCGATGGGGTTAGCAAAGGTTTTTTTGTGAAACGGTTTTTGATTGAGACTACGACGCTTAATAAGCGGTTTAACTTTATTACCGAACACAAGCAATCTTACCTCAAATTAGTTACTACCGATTCCAAAGCGCAGGTTTCTGTGACCCTGATCAAAGGAAAGACCGAAGAACAAATGGATTTCGATCTTGAAATGCTGATCGATGTGAAAGGTTGGAAGGCTATTGGCAATAAATTGAGCACACACGAGGTAAAGGAATTGCAATTGATTGAGTCCGAACAAGTTTCCGAACCGATAGCTGCAGAGGAAGTAGACGTTTCCAACGAGGAGCTTCAGGAAGAATCCTCAGAGGATTTGGAGATAGGAAGTACCCTTACCCTAACTCCAAAGAAAGGGGAGGATGAGCAATTAGGGCTTTTTTAATTGAATAAGTAAGGTATGGGTCAGGAAGAATTCAATCAAGAGTATAGGGAAGAGGAATTGATCAACTACCTAGGGAAATACATTACTGCTCATAAAAAGTCTGCTATAGATAATGTATTAGAAAAACGAACCCGATTTTTTACTGTTGTTCTTGAAGATATTTTCAAACCACACAACGCTAGTGCGGTCCTTCGGACCTGTGACTGCTTTGGGATTCAGGATATCCATTTAATTGAAAAGAAAGATACCTATAAAATCAATCCCTTTGTGACCCGTGGAGCGGCTCAATGGGTGGATTTACATAAATATTTTAAAACAGATGGATCAGCTGTGGATGACTGTTTTAGAAGATTGCGGTCGGAAGGCTATACAATCTATGGTACAAGCCCAGCATCAAATTCCTTGTCTATTCATGACTTGCCTATACTACCCAATCAAAAACTAGCCCTTGTTTTTGGCAATGAGCACGAAGGGATTAGTGAAGAAGTGAAATCCAAAGTGGATGGGCTTGCACATATCCCGATGCAAGGATTTACCGAGAGTTTCAATATTTCAGTTTCCGCATCTATTTTTCTATATGAATTGATAAAGCGGGCCAATTATATGAAAATCCCGAATTTCAATCTTACTGAAAAGGAACAAGCAGAGCTTCGCTTGAGGTGGTATAAGGTAATTGTCCCCCACGCCGATATTCACGAGCGATATTTTCGCCAGCAAATTCAAAATTTGTAAGGTTGATCCCCTTAAATTCAGCAGGTTAACTTTCCTTCATCAAGAAAAATCGATACTTTAGTTATACATTTTTCTAAAATAATCTATGCGAAAAGGACTGCTTATTTTCTTGAGAATTGTTCTTGTAGTATTTGTTTTACTCCTAGCTTATGCAGGGTATCAATTCCGAGATCGACATTTAGGCTATCAAACTGACGTTTCTTTGTATAGATCGGCGGACATCATCCAAGCGGGATTTTCAAAAGTTGATCTCACACCTATCGATTTTGAAACTTGGGAGGATGTGGATCGGGATTCGAAGTATGTTCCAGAAAATGGGGATCGTTTTGTAGATGGCAATGGAAACGGTGAGTTTGATGCGATTTGGTTAGCTGGCTTTCATAATTCAAGACCAGCACAAGGGGTTCTGGATAAACTTTGGGCAAGGGCCATGGTACTTGAGTCAGGTGATGTTTCGCTTGCTCTTTGTGTCATTGACATGATTGGATTTGGAAATGATGAGGTGATTGCCACCCGAAAATTAATTCAAGAAAAATATCCTGCCTTAGATTATGTGGTCATTTCGAGTACTCACGTACATTCAGCTCCTGATTTAATGGGTATGTGGGGCCCTTCAGAGTACGTGAGGGGAGTCAATCCAGACTACTTGAAGTACGTTCAAGAAGGAATTTCGAAGGCGGTAGGAGAGGCGTATTCTGCCAGAAGGCCTGCACACGTTAAATTTGCACAAGAGCCAGAGCGGCTAAAGGATTTGGTGGGGGATACGCGTCCCCCTTTTGTTCTTGATGCTGGATTGCAATTGATGCAGGTTCTTGATGCACAATCGGGATCCACACTAGGTACCCTAATGAATTGGGGTAATCATCCTGAGACCCTTTGGTTAGAAAATATTCAAATCAGTTCTGATTTTGCGGGTCCTTGGCGAAATTTTGTCGAAGATGGAATTCCAGGATCGGATAACTTGACTGAACCAGGAGTAGGTGGTGTAGCGATTTTTTTGAATGGAGCAGTGGGAGGATTGATGACTACACACCCAGACCAAGTGATCAAGGATCCTTATACGGGGCTTATTTATCAAGAGCAGACTCCTGAAAAGCTTCTCGCTCAAGGAAAAGCACTTGCTAAAGTGACCTTAGAAACTTTAAATGACTCTAGCTTGAAAGTTTATTCCAGCCTTGATTTGGGTATTAGAGCTAGGTCTATTTCCTTAGCCATGGACAATTCACTTTTTCAATTGGCAGCTTTTGTTGGAATTTTTGATCGAGGATTTGTGGGTTGGAAAAAAATTAGATCGGAGATTTCTGCTTGGAAGTTAGGTCCAGCCACCTTTGTCCATGTGCCTGGAGAACTATATCCAGAAATTCTTCATGGAGGTATTGAGTCGCCAAATGGGGCTGATTTCAAAATTGATCCAGTAGAAGTACCAGCACTTAAAGAAAAAATTCCAGGACAGTATATATTTTTCTCAGGAATGTCAAACGACATGATTGGCTACATTGTCCCCAAAAGTCAGTGGGATGTGAACCCTCCATTCAGCTACGATTACCAAGACCGTCCTTATGGTGAAATCAATTCTTTAGGTCCAGAAACTGCTCCAAAAATCCATAGAGAGGTTCTTAGGGTTTTGAAGGACCTACAGTTTTTGAAAAAATAATAATCCGGTACCCCATTAATTGAAAACAAGGAGGTACCGGATTTGAAGTGCGCTTAAGATTCGTGGATTACGATTTTTTCAATTTTGTCTCCAGCACGGATAGTATCTATTACTTCTAAACCTTCTACGACTTTGCCAAAGCAGGTATGGTTTCGATCTAAGTGGGCTGTATTGGTACGGCTGTGGCAGATAAAAAACTGAGATCCTCCAGTATTTCTACCGGCATGAGCCATAGAAAGGACTCCTCGATCGTGGTATTGATTTTCGCCCTCTAATTCACATTGTATTTTGTAACCTGGTCCGCCAGTACCTGTTCCTGTTGGACAGCCTCCTTGGATGACAAAATTTGGGATAACACGGTGGAAAGTGAGTCCATCGTAAAAGCCTTTGTTGGAGAGGTCTACGAAATTTTGTACAGTAATTGGCGCATCCTTCTCATAGAATTCTACCCGCATTGTTCCTTTTTCTGTAATTATTTCAGCTGTTTTCATGCTTGTATAGGATTAGTGTAGTTTTTTTCTGTTTGTCCTGCAAAAATAGGGGTTGATTTTGCTTTTTAGGTATGAAGCACTAAAAAGTCTCCTTCTTAATGAGGTTCATTTTGTTTTTCCGCAACAGTTCCTTGGATTTCTTTGCAATCAAGTGCCAAAAAAGTTTATCATTGCAAAGAAATTTAATCCATTCAACCCGAAACAACCTTGGAAAAAGCACTTAATTCTGAATTTGCAGGTCCCACTGCTTTTGGTCATCCAAAGGGACTGATGACATTATTCTTTACAGAAATGTGGGAACGTTTCAGTTACTATGGCATGCGTGCCTTATTGATTTTATTTATGACCAAAGCCATTGCTGAGGGTGGTCTTGGGTTTGATGATCCTACAGCGGGAGCAGTTTATGGACTATATACGATGGGAGTTTACCTATTGGCTTTACCTGGTGGATGGCTAGCTGATCGTTTATTTGGCTTGAAGAAGTCTGTTTGGTATGGGGGGATTATCATTGCTTTGGGTCATTTTATGATGGCAGTACCAGGTATCGAAGGTTGGGTAGCAGGTAGTTCTGGAGTAAAATCTACTCTGAATACCTTGGATACCACTTCCTTTTTTTTGGGATTGCTTTTGATTGTTTTGGGCACTGGATTGTTAAAGCCTAATATTAGTTCAATTGTCGGGCAACTTTACCCTGCTGGAAGTTCTAAAAGAGATGCAGGCTTTTCCATTTTTTATATGGGAATTAATATTGGCGGTTTTATCGCACCATTAGCTTGTGCGACGGTAGCGGAATACGACATGCATTTGGGATTTGGGTTGGCAGGATTAGGAATGGTGTTTGGATTGATTCAATACAAACTCACTGGAAAAGCGCTTGATGGATTTGGAGAGGTTCCTTTGATTAAATCTACAGAAGAACAGCTTGCACAAAAGAAATTGAAAGGTATCACCTCACTTATTGGTTTGGTAGGTTTGGTCGTGATTGGCATCTTATTTTCAGGTATTGTTTCCATCGATGCTGCGGCAATTGCCAAATCATCAGGGCTAGTAATTGCGGTTGTAGCCGTAGGGTATTTGGGTTATGTGATTTCGTTTGGAGGACTGAATAAATCGGATAGGAATAAAGTAGGCGTGATTGCGATCCTTTTCTTTTTTTCAGCCATGTTCTGGTCTGGGTTTGAACAAGCAGGATCAACGCTGAATTTATTTGCGGAGCGTTTTACAAATCGGCAGGTTTTAGGTTGGGAAATACCTACAGGCTATTTTCAATCTATCAATTCCTTATTCATTATCATTTTCGCACCATTCTTTGCCGCGCTTTGGGTTTGGTTGGGTCGTAAGAATTTAGAACCTAGTTCTCCCTTAAAATTCATTTTTGGACTTGCGATGCTGGGCGTTGGCTTTTTTGTAATGTATTTTGCCACCAAAATCGCAGCTTCAGGAGAATTGGCTGCTCCTAGTTGGTTAATTATTACTTTCTTATTGCACACTTTTGGTGAATTGAGTTTGTCTCCTGTTGGACTATCATTGGTGACCAAATTGGCTCCTAAAGGATATGGTGGTCAAATGATGGGCATTTGGTTCCTATCGGTGGCCTTGGGCAACTTATTTGCAGGATTGATTGCTGGGGAAGCGAGTGGGGGCTCAGAAGAAGGGATTGCGGCCATGCCAGATCAATTTATGATGATTGTGTATACGGTAATGGGTTCTGCCTTTGTATTGCTTCTTCTAAAGCCTGTATTGAAGAAAATGATGGGCGAAGTACATTAAACTTCCACAAGGTTTCTTTAAAAAAGGCCATCCTGAGGGAAGGCCTTTTTTGTACCAAGTAAATGAAAAAAGTGCAAAGTAGGGATTCGTGTCCTGACCGAATTGGTACTTCGGAAGGATCTTTCTCAGTGTACTTTATTAATGTCGAATGTCCTACGCTGAATTAGGAGTGTCATCGAAGGGATTTATGGTTTGAGCTTAATAGAAAGGGATCTTTCCTTCCTGCCAGAGGCAGGCAAATAGTACAAAAAAATGAGGCTGTTCGAAAGAACAGCCTCTTTAGTAGAAATTGGGTCTGATTAATTCAAGAATTCGTCAAACGTCAAGCTCACATAGTACATAGAACCGACAGTTGGGTTACCCCATGCTTGTCTGTAACCGGTGCTGTTGAATAGGTTTGATCCACCAATTTTCAAGATAGATTTCAATGCCTTCATTTTTACACTCATTTGCGCATCAAACGTTCCGAAAGCAGGCATTACTGATAATTGTTGGGATGAAACTG